>JBIKUP010000214.1:0-3680 GCA_044347535.1 Burkholderiaceae bacterium | reverse complement strand
GTCGCCCAAGTCACCGAGTGCCTCGATCGCACCTGGGAACAGCAACGCTTTGCCCAGCGTAATGACCTTCGGCTTGAAACCTTGCTGGCGTGCCTGAGTGAGGAAGGTCTTGGCATCCGGTGGGATCACCACACCGGTCACGATCTCGACGTTGTCTTTCTTGAAGGCCGCGATCTGTGCAGAAAAATCCTGCGTACCATTTTGGAAGCGACCCGGGTCAGTCAGCGAGTAACCTTGCGTTGAGAGCGGTTTCGGGAAACCGATTTCTTTATCCCCCCACGCATTACCGTCGCCGTCGTTGGGGAACAATCCACCCACTTTCTTGTTGGTCTTCACACTGTTCCAGCCGTTGGTGAAGTTGGTAATAACGTCCTCCAGACCCCAGAAGATGTGATAAGTCCACTTGAAGCCCTTGGCCGGATCACCCTTACGACCGAAGAACCATGGCTGCCATGGCACGACAGAGGAGATGCATGGCAACTGATTCAATTCACATGCATCCGATACTGGGTTAGCTGTCTCGGGAGTACCTGCGGTGAGAATCATCGCCACCTTGTCTTTCAGGATCAAGTCATTGGCGACTTCACCTGCGCGGTTCGGGTTGGACTGGCTATCCTTTAGCAGAATCTCGACAGCGTATTTTTTACCACCAATGGTTACGCCATCCTTGAATGCGCCCTTCATCTGCTCGATCACCCACTTGTCCGCTTCACCGAACGGTGCCAGCGGGCCCGTCTGTGGTGACACATAGCCGATCTTGATGGTGTCGGCTGCAAATGAAACACCACTTGCGCCGACCAGCGCTGCCGCGGCAACGCTCTGGATAAGCTCTCGTCTGGTAATTGCCATATTGATGTCTCCTCTTCGGTGGTTATTGACTGCCTGTTTGTTTTACGCCGGTGGCGCGCCCTGCCATGCTCGCTGCAGTAATGCCCGCAGCGCTACTTCCGCCTCCGCATTCACGGGGCGCGGATTCCAATAGGGGTTTTGCACCGCGATCTGCGCGATGCGATTGATATCTTTTTCTTGCATGCCAATGTCACGCAAGGCGTACGGTGCGCCGTTATCCTTAGCGAGCTGGTATAAACCCTGTGCCGCGTCTTCACTCCGCAAAGCACGGGCAATACGTTGCATTGCGTTCGGCACAGCAGCGGCGTTGTAAGCAATTGCATGCGGCAACACCACCGTATGGACTTCAGCATGGGGCAAGTTCAGCGTGCCACCTAGCGTATGGCAAAGCTTGTGATGCAAGGCCATGCCCACATTACCGAGCACAGTGCCACACAACCAGGCACCGTACAGCGCATTACTGCGTGCATCGATATCACTGGAATGATCCCGAAGTGCAGGAATCGCTTCAGCCAGCGCGCGTATGCCCTCTTCCGCCATCAAATCCATCACCGGGTTACTGTCTTGTGCGTACAGTCCCTCAGCGGCATGCGCAATTGCATTCATGCCTGAAGTAACCGACAGGCCAATCGGCAGCGACAACGTCAATTCAGGATCGTAGATCACGGTGCGTGGCAGCACGCGTGCATCGCGACCGGTTTTTTTCAAGCCGTTTTCAGTCATACCCCATATCGGGGTCATCTCGCTACCAGCGTAGGTGGTTGGTATCGCGAGAATCGGTCGTGCGGACTGCAGAGCAATCGCCTTCGCCAAACCGGTGGTCGAGCCACCACCCACTGCGACCGTACAGTCAGCTTGCAAGCGCTCTGCTTCCTGCAAGGCTGCATTCGCAGTCTCTACCGGGACATGCATGACAGCCTTGGCATATACACCGGCTGCGCGCTTACCGAGCCGCTGCGCAATCTCCTCTGCTAACGGCTGTTGCTCGGGTGTACAGAGAACGAGCGCGCGTTGCGCACCGATTAAATCAACTTCACGCTCAAGATGGGCAAGCGATCCCGCGCCGAACACGACACGACTAGCCTGACCGGTATAGATGAAGTCGCGCACGGTATCGGCTATCGCTTGAAGTGCGGCAAGATTTGTGCATCTACATTGACCCACACCGATTTTGCTTCGGTGTAGTCATGCATCGCCTCGAAGCCCATCTCGCGTCCATAACCCGATTGACCAACACCTCCGAAAGGCGATCCCGGATTAACACGCTTGTAGCTATTCACCCAGACCATGCCAGCACGGATCTCGCGCGCCATCTTGTGCGCACGTGAAAGATCACGCGTCCATAAACCGCCACCCAGACCGTACTCCGTCATATTCGCGATCTGTAAAGCTTCGGCATCATCTTTAAACGTCGTCACACTGACAAAGGGTCCGAAGACTTCCTCCTGCGACACACGATCGGTCGGTTTGGCTCGTACTACGGTAGGCTCGATGTAGCAGCCTTTAGACAGATCAGGATTCGATGGTGCCTTGCCGCCTGTCAGAATCGTTGCACCTTGCTGCTGTGCGATATCTACGTATGACAACACGCGATCACGGTGCAAGGTCGAGGTCAGCGGCCCCATTTCAGTCTCGGGATCAAGCGGGTTACCCAGCCGAATAGAGCTGGCCAGTTTGACGAAACGCTCCAGGAATTCATCGGCCACTTTTTCATGAATGATCAGACGCGAGCCTGCGATACAGGCCTGACCTTGGTTATGAAAAATCGCCCAAGCTGATCCATTAACCGCAGCGATAAGGTTCGCATCGTCAAATACGATGTTCGCCCCCTTGCCGCCGAGTTCAAGTTGTACCCGTTTTAGGTTGCCCTTCGAGGCTTCGACAATGCGACGACCAGTCTCGGTAGAGCCGGTGAACGATATCTTGCCCACTTTGGGATGCTCTGCCAGATGCTGGCCCGCGGTGTGGCCATAGCCAACCACGATATTCACAACACCTTCAGGAAAACCAATCTCTGCCATCAGCTCAGCAATGCGCAAGGTCGATAACGGTGTGATCTCGGAAGGCTTCATCACCACCGTGTTACCTGCTGCCAGCGCCGGCCCTAGCTTCCAGCTGGTAAACATCAATGGGAAATTCCACGGCACGATCTGGCCGACCACACCAATCGGTGCACGCTGCACGTAATTGATGAAACCAGCATCGACTGGAATCACGCTGCCTTGAAACTTGTCTGCCATACCGCCGAAATAACGATAGCAAGCAGCCGTACGCAACACATCAATATTCTTTGCATCGCGAATCGGATGCCCAGTATCAATTGCCTCCAGCTGCGCCAGCGCATCTGCCTCAGCCTCGATACGATCGGCTAGCTTCAGCAGCAGCTTGCCGCGCTCGGCGGCGGCCATGCTGCTCCATTGAGGAAATGCGCGCTCGGCAGCATCGACAGCGGCATCAACATCCGCAGCCTTTGCCTCGGCCACATGGGTGATCAGCGAATTGTCATGCGGGTTGTGGACAGCGATGGTGGCGCCGTCTTTGGCATCAACGAATTTGCCGCCGATGAAAAGTTTGTTTTGTATCGCGCTCATGAAAGACCTGTTCTCCGCCTTTAGGGTCAGCCGTTCCCGCGCAGGCGCAGAGGCGCCTGCGTTGAAACTGAAAAATCACTAGAGTGTTTTTATTTGCGTGCAGAGGAGGTGCTTAGAACTCCACCGGATAAGGTGGGAGTTGCTTCGAATCGTACATCTTGACGATTTCCGGATTCGCGTTCTCCCACACCAACAACATGGAACGCTTCTTGGAGAAGCCTTGGTGTGCGATATCCGCTG
>JBIKUP010000213.1:0-3708 GCA_044347535.1 Burkholderiaceae bacterium | reverse complement strand
GCGTCAATTTTTTTTCGAACCTACCTGAATTACAGCTCGCCGATCACTTTCTGATCGCGATGCCGTCCATGCTCGACCCGGTATTTGGTGGCACCGTGGTCTATCTTTGTGAGCACAACAGCGACGGCGCACTGGGCATGATCATTAACCGACCGACCGATATGACCATGGGCGTGTTATTCGAGCGCCTCGAGTTATCGCTCGAGATCGGTACTGATGACATGTCGCGTTCTGGTAAACCGGTACTGTTTGGTGGCCCGGTTCAGGTCGAGCGCGGTTTCGTCTTGCATGCACCTCGTGAGCGCTACAGCTCGTCGCTGGTGGTCTCCGACGATGTGGTACTGACCACCTCGCGCGATGTGCTGGAACAAGCAGCGGCAGGCAATGGCCCGGATCGTTTGATCATTACGCTCGGTTGCGCTGGTTGGAGCGCTGGCCAGTTGGAAGAAGAAATTTTGCGTAATGGCTGGCTGACGGTAAAAGCCGATCCGTCGATTTTGTTTGAGGTGCCGATTGAAGAGCGCTTCTCGGCCGCGATGCACTTGCTCGGTTTTGATCCTTCTGATCTGGCGGGCGAGGCCGGCCATGCATGAGTACTGTCATTGCTTTTGACTTCGGCCTCAAGCGTATCGGCGTGGCAGTAGGCAATACCCTGTTGCGGCAGGCAACACCGCTGCCGGTGATCGTGGCTGGCAGCAACAATGATAAATTTGCCGCGATCAGTACGCTGTTGGAAGCCTGGCAGCCATCGACGCTAGTGGTTGGTTTGCCGCTGCACCCGGATGGCGCCGAGCACGAGATGACTGTGCGCTGCCGACGTTTCGCGAACCAGCTGCATGGTCGTTACGATATCCCGGCGATTTTGGTGGACGAGCGTTACAGCTCTGCTGTGCTGCCGCAGCGACGCGGTGAATATATTGATAGCGAAGCAGCAGCGCTGATCTTGCAACAATATTTTGATCAACATGAACCCAACTGAACTTGACGCCGAAGCTCTGTACGCGCAACTGGAAGCCCAAGTGCTATCCGGCTTGCTCGGCGCTGGCGATGTCGCCGTGGTCGGTATCTACTCTGGTGGTGCTTGGCTGGCTGACCGACTCGCGCGTCGTCTTGGTAGTACCGACCTTGGTTATATCGATGTCTCGTTTTATAGAGATGATGTTGCCGAGCGTGGCTTGTCGGCGGAGGTAAAGCCGAGCCAGATTCCATTCGAGGTGGAAGGCGCCACGATCTTGCTGGTGGATGACGTGCTGTACACCGGTCGCACCACGCGCGCGGCGATCAACACCTTGTTCGACTATGGACGTCCCGCGAAGATCATGCTCGCGGCGCTGGTGGATCGGGGTGATCGCGAACTACCGGTGGCTGCCGATTTTGTTGCGCACACCGTCACGCTCAGCAAGCAGCAGCACTTGGTACTCCACAAAGATGATGAGGGGCGCTTTCGCCTGACGGTGGATCATGTATAACCCGCAGCTCAACAAACACGGCGAATTGCAGCACTTGCTGACCCTGGAGGGTCTGCCTGCTTCAATCATCACGCGAATTCTGGATACTGCGGCTTCGTTTGTCAGTGTCAGCGACAGAGAAGTCAAAAAAGTACCGCTGATGCGCGGTAAGAGTGTGTTCAACTTATTTTTCGAGAACAGCACGCGTACTCGCACCACCTTCGAGATTGCCTCTACGCGCTTGTCGGCCGATGTCATCAATCTGAATATTTCTGCGTCGTCAGCCAGTAAAGGCGAGTCGCTGCTCGACACCATCGACAACCTCTCCGCTATGCATGCGGATATGTTTGTCGTGCGGCACGCGCAATCGGGCGCGCCTTACTTAATCGCCAAACATCTGGTCGAGACCGGACAAGACCATGTGCATGTCGTGAATGCCGGCGATGGCCGGCATGCGCACCCGACCCAGGGTTTGCTCGACATGTACACCATTCGGCACTACAAAAAAGATTTCCACAACCTGACGGTTGCGATTGTCGGCGACATTCTGCATAGCCGGGTGGCGCGCTCCGATATTCACGGATTGACCACACTCGGTGTGCCTGAGGTGCGTGCTATCGGGCCGCGTACCTTGTTGCCATCCTCGCTGGAGCAGATGGGTCTGCGTGTGTTCAATGACATGAACGAAGGTTTGAAGGGCGTTGATGTCATCATCATGCTGCGACTACAGAACGAGCGTATGACAGGCGCGCTGCTACCCTCGGCACAAGAATATTTTAAGAGCTATGGCCTGACACCTGAGCGACTCGCGCTGGCGAAGCCCGATGCCATCGTGATGCATCCGGGCCCGATGAATCGCGGCGTCGAGATTGACTCTGCGGTGGCTGATGGTGCGCAGGCGGTTATTTTGCCGCAGGTGACTTTCGGTATCGCGGTCAGAATGGCCGTCATGAGCATGCTGGCATCGGCATAATGAGCACAACTACCACCATGAATATCGAGATCAAGCACGGCCGAGTGATCGATCCGGCCAACGGTATCGACGCGATCAAAGATGTATACATCGCCGACGGTCGTATCGCAGCGATCGGTCAAGCACCGGCGGGCTTTCGTGCGGAGCATGTGATCGACGCCACCGGTTTGGTCGTGTCGCCTGGCCTGGTCGATTTAAGCGCGCGCCTGCGCGAGCCTGGCTATGAGTACAAAGCGACGCTGGAGTCCGAATTAGATGCAGCGGTTGCGGGTGGTGTTACCAGCTTGTTGTGTCCACCCGATACTGACCCGGTGCTCGATGAGCCGGGCTTGGTCGAGATGCTGGTGCACCGCGCGCGCTTATTGAACCAATCGCATGTCTATCCGCTCGGCGCATTGACCGTTGGCCTTAAAGGCAAAGAGCTCACCGAAATGGCTGAGTTGACCGAAGCCGGTTGTGTCGGGTTTGCGCAGGCCGAGGAGCCAGTACAAGATACGACCGTGCTGCTGCGCGCGATGCAGTACGCCAGTACCTTCGGCTACACCGTGTGGTTGCGGCCACAAGATCCTTATCTTGGTAGAGGTGGTGTCGCGCACGCAGGTCCTTTAGCCTCGCGGCTGGGTTTGTCCGGAGTGCCAGTGATCAGCGAAACCGTCGCCTTGCACACTGTGTTTGAACTGATGCGAACAACGGGTGCCAAGGTGCATATTTGTCGTGTCTCGTCGGCGGCCGGTATTGAACTGGTACGTGCCGCGCGTGCCGAGGGCCTGCCAGTCACCTGTGACGTCAGCGCCCACCATATTCACCTCACCGACAATGACATCGGATTTTTTGATCCGAATGCACGGGTCACACCACCACTGCGTAGTCAACGCGACCGTGACGCCATCCGAGCTGCACTGATTGATGGCGCGATCGATGCGATTTGCTCCGACCACACCCCACTCGACGAAGAAGAGAAATTACTCCCGTTCGGTGAAGCCTCGCCCGGCGCTACCGGACTCGAGTTGTTATTGTCGCTTGCGATCAAGTGGGCGCAGGATAGCGAAGCAAGCGGTGCTACGCTGAATGCTGCGGTCGCGCGCATTACGTGTGAAGCAGCTCGTATCGCGGGTATCGCGGCGGGCACTTTATCGGTCGGTGGTGTGGCCGATGTGTGCGTATTCGATCCGGCCACACGCTGGAAAGTTGTGCCCGCTGCCTTTCGCAGTCAGGGTAAGCACACGCCATTTCTAGGCTATGAGTTGCCGGGTCAGGTGCGGCACACCATTGTGTCTGGCCGTGTCG
>JBIKUP010000212.1:0-3720 GCA_044347535.1 Burkholderiaceae bacterium | reverse complement strand
AGGGCCATTTTGTTTTAGACTTGCGCCTCCCTAAAGGAGACGTCATGAGCCTTACCCAAGAATCCATCCGCGACACGCTATCGGGCGTGATTGACCCCAATACCGGCAAAGACTTCATTGCCAGTAAATCGGCAAAAAATATCCAGATCGACGGCGGCAAGGTTTCGCTCGATATCGAATTGGGCTATCCCGCGAAAACACAGATCGATGCCATCAAGCAGTTGATTGATGCTGCCTTGCGCCCGATTCCCGGTGTGACTGAGGTGCATGTCAACGTGAGCGTGAAGGTGGTTGCGCATGCGGTGCAGCGCGGCGTGAAGTTGATGAACAACGTAAAAAACATCATTGCCGTCGCGAGCGGAAAGGGCGGGGTAGGCAAATCCACCACCGCAGTGAACCTGGCGCTGGCACTGGCTGCCGAGGGTGCCCAGGTGGGTCTGCTGGATGCGGATATCTACGGCCCCTCGCAGCCGACCATGATGGGTGTTTCCGGTAAGCCGGAGAGCCATGATGGCAAGACCATGGAGCCACTTGAGAACTACGGCGTGCAGGTAGCGTCTATTGGTTTCATGATCGACCCGGATCAGCCCATGGTCTGGCGCGGACCGATCGTCACTCAGGCCTTGCAGCAGTTACTGGAGCAAACTAATTGGCGCGATCTGGATTATTTGGTGGTGGATATGCCACCCGGCACTGGTGATATTCAACTGACCCTGTCTCAAAAAGTGCCGGTGACCGGCGCTGTGATTGTCACCACGCCGCAAGACATCGCTTTGCTCGATGCGCGCAAGGGTCTGAAAATGTTCGAGAAGGTCGGCATTCCGATTCTCGGTGTCGTTGAGAACATGAGCGTGCATGTCTGTAGTAACTGTGGGCATACCGAGTCGATCTTTGGTCATGGTGGCGGCGAGAAGATGTGCGCCGATTTTGGGGTTGATTTCCTCGGGGCCTTGCCACTGACGCTCAGTATCCGAGAGCAAGCCGATGCTGGCCGACCCAGCGTGGTGGCCGACCCTACCGGTCCTATCGCCCAGTTGTACGGTCAGATCGCGCGCAAGATCGCGGTTAAGGTGGCGGAGAAGGCGAAGGATATGAGCCTGAAGTTTCCCAGCATCGTCATCAAAAACGACTAAAAATGCCGCTGGCGTTGTTGGTAGCCTCTTGTCGTACGTCATGGACTGCCTGCGCGGCTCCCGCCTAGCCAGCGGCATTTTGGTCAAGCCTCTTCGGTTGCCGCTGGCGTTGTTGGTAGCCTCTTGTCGTACGTCATTGACTGCCTGCGGCGCTCGTTACCTGGGGTGACTTGCGGCTTCTAAATAGGCTAAAAATCTCATATTGACATCCGGTGTCGCCGAGCGGAATATCCGCGCATTCGCAGCTTTCGTGGGCTGTAATTTCCACCGAAATATGCTTTTCGGCACATATTAAAAACACCGGAGACCACGATGCCAACGGCTTCGTATGACGCGTGTATCAACGCCACCTTGACCCAATTGGGCGCACCGGACGGCGCGCTGCTTCCCATTCTTCATGCAATTCAGGCCGAATACGGTTACGTGCCGTCAGACGCAGTACCTGAAATTGCGGATCGGCTGAATCTGACGCGTGCCGAAGTGCATGGCGTTATCAGCTATTACCACCACTTTCGAACCACGCCGGCTGGCAAAGTCGTGCTGCAGATCTGCCAGGCCGAGGCGTGCCAATCGGTCGGCGCTGAGGCGCTGACTGAGTATGCCAAGCGCTCGCTGGGCATTGATTTCCACGAGACCACCGCAGACGGTTCAGTCACGCTGGAACCGGTTTACTGCCTCGGCCATTGCGCCTGCGGGCCTTCGATCATGATGGGTGAAAAACTACACGCCCGTGTTGATCAAAAAAGTTTCGATCGACTACTGGCACGCGCAAGGAGCGACGCATGAGCGTGAAGATTTTTGTGCCGCGCGATTCGACCGCGCTGGCTTTGGGTGCTGATGAAACTGCGCAAGCGATTCTGGCCGAAGCTAAGCGTCGTGGTGTCGAGATCGAACGGGTTCGCAATGGCTCGCGCGGTATGTTCTGGCTGGAGCCATTGGTTGAAGTAGCGTTACCTCAAGGTCGCGTTGGATATGGCCCGGTGAGCGAGGATGATGTGGCGTCGCTGTTTGATGCTGGCTTCACCACCGGCGGTGCGCACGCGTTGGCGCTTGGCTTGACCGAAGAAATTCCATTCTTGAAGCGCCAAGAGCGCCTCACCTTTGCGCGCATTGGCATCACTGACCCGCTGTCGATTGAAGACTACTGCGCACATGAAGGCTTTGCCGGTCTGCAAAAAGCCTTGCAAATGAGCGAGGAGCAGATTGTTCAAGCGGTGACGGAATCTGGTTTGCGCGGACGCGGTGGCGCGGCTTTCCCGACCGGTATCAAGTGGAACACGGTACGCACGACACCGTCGGCGCAAAAATACATCGTTTGTAATGCCGACGAAGGTGACTCCGGCACTTTCTCGGATCGGATGGTGATGGAAGACGATCCGCTGATGCTGATCGAAGGCATGACCATCGCTGGCTTGGGTGTGGGTGCAACCAAGGGCTACATCTACGCGCGCTCTGAGTATCCGCATGCGATCGAGATGCTGAACAAGGCGATTGAGATTGCGCGTGCGCATGGCTATCTGGGTACCAATATTTGCGGCTCGGGCAAGCGCTTCGATCTTGAGGTGCGCGTTGGCGCTGGCTCGTATGTGTGTGGTGAAGAGACTGCGCTACTAGAGAGTATTGAAGGTCGGCGCGGCATCGTACGTGCTAAGCCGCCGCTTCCAGCGATCTCGGGTCTGTTCGGTAAACCGACGGTCATCAACAACGTGATCTCGCTGGCGACGGTGCCAGTGATTTTTGCGCGCGGAGCTGCTTACTACAAAGATTTCGGTATGGGTCGTTCGCGCGGCACGTTGCCGATGCAACTCGCGGGCAATATCAAATTTGGTGGCTTGGTCGAAAAAGCGTTCGGCCTCACGCTACGCGAGATGCTGTATGAGTACGGCGGCGGCACTCGCTCGGGTAAGCCGATCCGCGCAGTGCAGGTCGGTGGACCACTGGGTGCTTACTTGCCTGAATCTCAGTTCGACACACCACTCGATTACGAAGCCTTTTTGCAGATCGGCGGTACGCTCGGACACGGCGGCATCGTGGTGTTCGATGACAGCGTGAATATGCTGAAGCAGGCGCGTTATGCGATGGAATTCTGCGCGGTCGAATCGTGCGGAAAGTGCACACCGTGCCGTATCGGCTCGACCCGCGGCAAAGAAGCATTCGACAAGATCATCGCTGGTGAAGACACTGAGCAGCAGATTCATTTGGTACGTGATCTGTGCGACATCATGCTGAATGGCTCGCTCTGCGCCATGGGTGGCATGACACCATTCCCAGTGCTATCGGCAATGAATCATTTCCCTGAAGACTTCGGTACAGAAAAGAAAGCGAAGGAGACGGCATGAACGCAATCAATGAAAAAGACTTTGGTACGCCAGAGCGGGCATCCGCAACGCAGGTGACTTTAGAGATTGATGGTGTCTCGGTGACCGTGCCCGCAGGCACGTCGGTCATGCGCGCCAGTGCGGAAGCCGGTATCAACGTACCGAAACTGTGCGCCACCGATTCGCTGGAAGCCTTCGGTTCTTGCCGTGTGTGCTTGGTAGAGATTGAAGGCCGCAGAGGCTACCCGGCTTCTTGCACCACGCCTGTC
>JBIKUP010000211.1:0-3724 GCA_044347535.1 Burkholderiaceae bacterium | reverse complement strand
ACCGGATCGCGCGAGCGCTTGGCCAATAACCCGACGCTGGCACGCTCAATCAAAAATCGTATTCCCTATCTTGATCCGCTGAACCATTTACAAGTCGAGCTGATCAAGCGCCATCGCAGCCAGAATGACCAAGGTCGTGAGCCAGATATCCGCGTGCATCGTGGTATCCATCTCTCGATCAACGGAGTCGCCGCCGGTCTCAGGAATACTGGCTGAAGATTTTCCACTTTATCTCTGCCCTTTATCCTGCCCTTTATAATCGTGCCATGACTGATCAATTTTCAAAAAAAGCAGACGCCTGGTCTGCCCGCTTCAATGAGCCAGTATCTGATCTGGTGAAGCGTTATACCGCCTCGGTGTTTTTCGATAAACGTCTGGCCCAGGTCGACATTCAAGGTTCGCTAGCCCATGCCGAGATGCTGGCAGCGCAAAACATTATCAGTGCCCAAGACTATGCCGACATACAGCGCGGTATGGCATTGATTCTGAGTGAAGTCGAGAGCGGCAAATTCAATTGGTCACTTGATTTGGAAGATGTTCATCTGAATATCGAAAAGCGCCTCACCGAATTAGTCGGCGATGCGGGCAAACGGCTGCATACCGGTCGCTCGCGTAATGATCAGGTAGCCACTGACATACGGCTTTACCTGCGCGCTGCGATTGATGACATTCTCGGTTTGCTCAAGGCCCTGCGATTAGCCCTTGTGCAAGTCGCTGAGCAACACACCGATACCATCCTGCCGGGTTTCACGCATCTGCAGGTAGCACAACCAGTCACCTTTGGCCATCACCTGCTTGCGTATGTCGAGATGTTTGGTCGCGATGCCGAGCGTATGGCAGATTGTCGTAAACGTGTGAATCGTCTACCGCTAGGTGCTGCTGCATTAGCCGGCACAAGTTTTCCCATCGATCGCCATAGAGTAGCTACTACGCTAGGGTTTGATGATGTTTGTCACAACTCGTTGGATGCCGTATCCGACCGCGACTTTGCCATCGAGTTTTGTGCTGCTGCGGCACTGGTGATGACGCATATCTCGCGGCTATCGGAAGAACTAGTGATCTGGATGAGCCCGCGCGTTGGCTTCATAGACATTGCGGACCGCTTCTGCACCGGCTCGTCGATCATGCCCCAGAAAAAAAATCCGGACGTACCCGAACTCGCGCGTGGCAAGACAGGCCGGGTGAATGGTCATTTGATCGCATTACTGACGTTGATGAAGGCGCAACCACTCGCCTACAACAAAGATAATCAGGAAGATAAAGAGCCGCTGTTCGATACCGTCGATACCGTGCTCGATACCTTGCGTATTTTTGCCGATATGGCGACCGGTATCACCGTCAAACCCGAGGCGATGCGCGCTGCTGCGCTACAGGGCTTCGCCACCGCGACTGACCTGGCTGATTATCTGGTGAAGAAAGGCCTGCCATTTCGCGACGCACACGAGGCGGTGGCGCATGCCGTTCGCAGCTGCGAACAACGCGGCTGTGATCTCGCTGATCTAAGCTTAGAGGAGCTGCAGCGCTTTGCTCCACAGGTTGAGGCCGATGTGCATGCGGCGCTGACGCTCGAAGGCTCGGTCGCGGCGCGTTCCCATGTTGGCGGCACAGCGCCGACGCAGGTTCGTGCTGCAATTGCAAGGATCAAATCGCAGCTATAACAAGGCTGCAGATCAACACCGCGATGTTGTAATAAAGCGTCATAAACTGTGGCGCATATCCCTTTCGAATCCAGCTGAGCCGGGCTATTGCCCGGCAACACCGCTTCTCTCTCCAAGCGCGGCTACATTGCTGCGCACACTTGCCGCACCTTCGTCCTGGCAACAAGACAACAGGCCTCGCGGTAGTGACTTTCCAGGCAGTCTACAAATACAAATAAGGAGACCCCACCGATGATGATCAGGTCATCGGCGGCCACCGGATCTGTCGACTGCCTCCATTCTTCGAGAGAGCTTCGTCATGTCCTTCTTCCTGTCGCTATCCAAATCGATCGATGCCTTGAATGAGCGTGTTGGCCTGAGTATCAGTTGGGCCTTATTGGCCGCAGTTCTGATTTGTGCTGGTAACGCACTAGTTCGTTATTCACTCAATATCAGCTCGAACGCCTGGCTGGAAATTCAATGGTACCTGTTTGGCGCAATTTTCCTGCTGGCATCTTCCTACACACTCAAGCGTAATGAGCATGTTCGGATTGATGTCGTCGTGGGCCGATTTTCAAAACGTACTCAGGTATGGATTGATGTGTTCGGATTTATTCTTTTCTTATTACCAGCGACGCTACTGATTCTATATTTCGCCGTGCCCTTCGCCATGGAATCCATACGTAGCCAGGAGATGTCTAGCAACGCCGGTGGGTTAATCGTCTGGCCGGCGAAGCTATTGATACCTGTGGGATTTCTCATGCTGAGTTTGCAAGGCATCTCCGAGTTGATTAAACGTATCGGTTTCTTAGTGGGTCAGGTCGATTCGAGCGCCTTCGAAAAACAGCAAACCACACCACAAGAAGAGATCGAAGCAATCGCCGCTGCTAACCAACTCAACCTGGCCGAGATGACAACCGCCGCTAACCAATCCATCAAGAAGGAGGCCTGATCATGACTGAATTTCTCATCGCAAATATGGCGCCAGTCATGTTCGCCACTTTGGTGGTTTTTCTGCTCTCGGGTTTTCCGGTTGCATTTTCTTTGGCGGCTAACGGTCTTCTGTTCGGACTGATCGGCATTGAACTTGGACTACTCAAGCCAGAGTTATTGCAGGCACTGCCCAACCGCTTGTTTGGCATCATGGCCAATGACACCCTACTCGCCATCCCCTTCTTTACTTTCATGGGGCTGGTTCTCGAGCGTTCCGGTATGGCTGAGGATTTGCTCGATACCATCGGCCAACTATTTGGCCCCCTACGCGGTGGTATTGCGTATGCCGTGATTTTCGTGGGTGCGCTGCTAGCCGCTACGACCGGAGTTGTTGCGGCTTCGGTCATCTCAATGGGGCTGATCTCGCTGCCGGTCATGCTGCGCTACGGCTATGACCAAAAAATTGCGGCTGGCGTGATCGCAGCTTCCGGCACGCTGGCGCAGATCATTCCGCCATCGCTCGTACTGATTGTGATGGCAGACCAACTGGGGCGCTCGGTCGGCGATATGTATCAGGCGGCATTCATACCCGGCCTGCTGCTGACTGCGTTATACGCTGGCTATATCTTTTTTGTTTCTATTCTCCGCCCGAATGCCCTACCTGCCCTACCGCCCGAAGCACGTAATCTGCGTCAGCCCGATGGCTCTAACGGCCTGCAATCCTTGATGGCGATACTAGTGTTTGGTGTTGCTAGCGCTTGGCTTTTCAAGACGGTGTATCTCGCCTCGGCAAAACCAGACCTCGCTGACGATGTGAGCTTGGTCTACAGTGGCGTCATTGGGGTGGTGCTCACCTATAGCGTGGCGCTAGCTAACCGTAAGCTGAAGCTTGGCCTATTATCGAAGATGGCTGAGCAAGTAGTCTTGGTACTCGTTCCGCCACTGGCGCTGATTTTTCTTGTGCTAGGCACAATCTTTGTTGGTATTGCGACCCCAACCGAAGGCGGCGGCATGGGTGCCCTTGGTGCCATGCTGTTAGCACTCGCTAACCGCCGTCTCTCAAAAGATCTGCTTAAGCAAGCGATGAACTCGACGACACGATTGTCGTGCTTTGTGCTGTTCATCTTGATCGGCTCCAGCGTTTTCTCTCTAGT
>JBIKUP010000210.1:0-3726 GCA_044347535.1 Burkholderiaceae bacterium | reverse complement strand
CTTGCTGGCGTCAACCGCAGCGTATGGATTCTCTGCCAAAGCCGGCGATATGGTGTCCAGACAAAAAGGTGGCAAATCCTTCATGACGATGGATGAAGGTGATGAGCCCCTGATGCCACGCGTCATCGCTGCCAACGCGAGTGCTGTCGCCTGCCTGTCTGAACGCGGAAGATTATTGGTGTTCGGTCTCGCTGACATCAAACACCAATCAGCTGGTGGACGCGGTGTGACGCTGATGGAATTGGATGACAAAGAACGACTTCTCGCAGCCGAGCCAATTACGCAAAAAGGTGTGCGTGTGATCGGTACCGGCCAGCGCAGTGGTAAAGCGCAGGAAAGTAATCTGTCGGGCGCTGATCTGGCTCACCATATCGGCAAGCGTGCACGCAAGGGTAAACTACTTGCGTCTCGCATGAAGGCTAGTCAGTTGGTGTCGCTAGGCTAATGAGCCTTATCTGAACTCAGGAGCTTGGCGTAGGCAGGGCCAATGCCAAGCGCTCCTTCAGCTGCGCAATATTCTTATAGTCATGCCCGAGAATAATGCGCAGCGTTCCTCTCTGCTCGGTGTTTGACCGAAAACTCGTTCTAATACCTAGCATGCTTGAAAAACGTCTTGCATCATCGGCATGGTGTGGCAAGTACTCAATCCGGGTCAATTCAACGCTATAGTTTTTGTAATTCGCTGTTCTGACAACGCGCCAACGGTCGACGGGCAGCGAGGAGCCCACCTGTCTGGCTAAGCCATTGACGCCATTACCATTGACCAGCTCGACTGACAGCACTGCACCATTGATAAGCTTGTCCGAAACATTTAACTGCGCTTCAGACGATGACGCGACACTCACTTCGGACTTGCTTTCTGATACTTTGGCTGATTGAGACGATAGCGATGGCGATGCTGATATCGGGTAGCGCAGTGCGTAGGTTGATGGCCCAGTGACTTCAATCGCGTTGTCGGATGACACGATAACGGGCAACAAATCGGTCTTGACGACCAGTTCAGTTTTATTCGGCGTGTTCAGCTTTTGATCGAGTGCCTGCAATCGGCTACGGTTACCCTCGTGGGATGGATCGATAGCCAATGCTTTCTGCAGGGCATTGCGTGCCTCCAGGTCTCTTCCGCGCAATTGAAGCGCATACGCCAGATTTGAATACACATGGGGTGCCGGATGATCTTTGGATAACTGCTCCAGAAGCACAATCGCGTTATCAAGATCCCCGCTAATCCCCATTAATGCAGCCATACCATTCTTTGCCTCGGCGTGTGTCGGGTCGAGTGACAATGCGCTGATATAAGCCTGCTTGGCTTCAACATACTGTCCCGCACGGTGAAATTGCCTACCACGCTCATATTCACTCTGAGCACTTTTCACTAATCGTGGTTGCGACTGAGGCGTAGAATCAAACAGACTGCTCATGCTCGGGAAAATAGAGCAACCGAATAGTAACGGCCCACAAAGTGATAGCGAGATACTGGTCCTTGTTTTCACGATTTACTCCTTTGACTGCGTCAGTTTGACCCCAAACTCGGCAATAAAACCCGATAAATTTGTATCATTGCTGGTCCAACCAGTACCAGCATCAGCGTTGGGAAGATCATAAAAATCAGCGGCATGAGCAGCTTTACTGCGATTTTCGCGGCCGCCTCTTCTGCACGCTGCCGACGCTTGGTGCGCAAATTGTCCGCATGCACTCGTAGCGAATCACCCATGCTGGTGCCGAAGCGATCGGCTTGTATCATCATCGCGACAAGGAGATCAATTTCCTCGAGACCGGTTCGCAAAGCCAGATGTCGTAGCGCTCTTTCTCTCGAGAATCCGCTTCTCAACTCCATCAGTACGAGTTGCAATTCTTGGGCCAACACCTTGCTTTTAATATCGATCTCAGTAGCGACTTTGGCGATCGCCTGATCAAGACCCAAGCCAGACTCGACACAAATAATCAATAAGTCGAGCGCATCTGGAAAAGACTCGAATAGATCACGCTGTCGATGCGCAATCTTGTAGCGCAAGAAAAGATTGGGTAGGTAGTAACCCACCGCTGAGGCGCTGATCAGTACAAATAGAATGCGGCTAACACCCGAAGCCAGCAGCCCCTCACCACTCAGGGTCAGTGCGATAAGTGGAAAACTCAAAGCCAGCAGCGTCTTGATACCAAAGAAAATTGTCGGTGCCGAAGGCTGGCGCCAGCCCGCGTTGATAAATGCGATGCGAATCGCCGATCCTTCCCAGCCCTCTGTTGGCAGCGAGAGTTTTGCGAGCGGCTGAATCACACTGGCCAGTCGCTCGCGCCAACGTGCTGATCGCTCCACCACGATATTTGCTGCTATGGTGTCAGCCAGTCGCTGCCGCAAACGACTGGTTGTCAACCACCAAACCAACCCAGCAGACAGACTGGCGATGGAAACGAATACCACCGCTAAGAATAAGATTGCTTGCATCGTCATCGCATGCTCCGAATCAGTAAATGGCTTTATCGCATTACACGCGCAGCTGAACGATCGTACGCATCCATAGCCCACCGAGTAGCATTTGTATTACAGCGACCCCCAGCGCAATCCGACCAGCCGGATCCTCGACAAGTCGAAGCAGATAGTCCGGATTAACAACGGATAAGAGAAGCGCCATTGCTATCGGCATCAAGAACAATATCCAGCCAGAAAGCCTTCCCTCCGCCGACAAGGCACTGATTTGCCCCAGAAGCTTGAGCCGTTCGCGAATCAGGTAAGACATGTTCTGCATCAGCTCAGCTAGATTGCCACCGGTATCGCGCTGTATCAGTACCGCAACCACCAAGAAGCGCAGATCATCGATGGGTACTCGATGTGACAGATTCTGCATCGCCACGTGTAGGCCAAGACCAAAGTTGATTTCATCAGCAACCTGACGAAACTCACCTGCAATCGGCTCGGGCATCTCTTCCGCGACCATCTGCATCGTTGCCGGCAGTGCATGGCCTGCGCGTAGACTGCGTGCAATCAGATCAGCAACCTCGGGGAGTTGCTGCTGTATCTGCTGCAAGCGTCTAGACCGCTGCCAGTTAAGCATCGCAAACGGTATCAGCGCTCCTATCATCGCTATTGCCAATGCAGTCAGCCAACTTCCTGATAAACCCAGGCCAAACAAGAGACCGACCCCCATACCGGCACCACAATAAGCCAGTAAATTACTGACATTGATAGCGCTGCCGGCCTGTTGTAATTGCGTGTCCAGTGCGTGCGCCGCTGGGATTTTTTGCAAAAAATTGTCAAGGTCGTGGCTGTGTGAAAGTTTGCGCTGCTTCAGTAGTGATACCCGGTAGGCACTTTGTGTTTGAGTACCACCCATGGCTTGAATACGTTGACTAAAGCGTTGAGCTGCCTGACTTTGTGTCGAGAACCACCAACGCCACAGTGCTTCAACCGCAAAAGCGGTTGCGACGAAGATCAACAGTGCAAAGCCTAGAAAAAGCAGATTCATAGAAAACCCCGTTCTTCAGCCAAGTGCAGGTGTTGGTTGATAAATTGAGTCGGGCACCGATACGCCGAACTCCTTGAATCGATGCTCGAACTGCGGACAAATGCCCGTTGCGGTGAAATAGCCTTTCACCTTACCGTCGCTAGCAACACCGGTTCTACGGAAACAGAAAATCTCTTGCGTCGTGATGATGTCGCCTTCCATGCCAGTAATCTCTTGCAGGCTGACTAGCTTGCGACTACCGTCCGAAAATCTCATCAGTTGTATGACG
>JBIKUP010000005.1:0-13689 GCA_044347535.1 Burkholderiaceae bacterium | reverse complement strand
CGCACTACGACACTGGCGTCAAGGCCGAGAAAATGATGGCGGTTGATGAGGTGGTTGCTGCGGCGCAGGCGGCGAAGGACGCTGGTGCCAATCGCTTCTGCATGGGTGCCGCGTGGCGATCACCAAAAGATCGCGATATCGAAGCCGTTGAAGAAATGGTGAAAGCGGTGAAGGCGCTTGGTCTTGAGACCTGCGCTACGCTCGGTATGCTGAAGGAAGAGCAGGCGCAGCGCCTCGCATCCGCTGGCCTCGAGTACTACAACCACAATCTCGACACCGCGCCGGAGTTCTACGGCGAGATCATCACCACGCGCGACTATCAAGATCGTCTGGATACGCTGGGCCATGTGCGCGAAGCAGGTCTGAAGGTCTGCTGCGGCGGGATTGTGGGTATGGGTGAATCGCGCTTGCAGCGCGCCGGTTTGATTGCACAGCTCGCCAATCTGAACCCGTATCCGGACTCGGTGCCGATCAATCATCTGGTTGCCGTTGAAGGTACGCCGTTGGCTGATCAAGAACCGCTCGATCCCCTGGAGTTTGTTCGCACCATTGCAGTAGCACGCATCACAATGCCGAAAGCGCGCGTACGCTTATCCGCAGGTCGCCGCCAGCTCGGTGAAGGTGTCCAGGCGCTGTGCTTCCTTGCCGGCGCGAATTCGATCTTTTACGGAGACAAATTGCTGGTTACCGGCAATCCGGAAGTCGAGGAAGACCGCGCGCTGCTTGATCGTATGGGCATGCGGGGAAAGCGAGTCTAAGAGAGTCGCTTTATTGATCCATAAAAAAGGGCGATCTTTTCAGATCGCCCTTTTGCTTGCCGCAGACCATCATTGAAACCGGATGGCGGTCAGGATTTTTCACGCTCCACTTGTTCCGTGCTTTCTTCACTGAAGCGCTTGGTGTCAGAGCTACTGTCAGCATCCTCTGAAGTGACCAGGCCGAATGCCCTGTGGATCAGATCCCACTGCCACCACAGCATTTCGTGGAATTCGACGTTCAGGTCGGCGTCGAGATTCAGTGCGCTGCTGGCCAGCTGTTCCGGCAAGTTGGAGCGCTTCCTGAGCGCTTCCAGTTCGTTCGTTATCATGGATTTCAGCTGCAGCTGCGTACCCTGCGGCAGCTTGCCTGAGCCGGGAATCGATTCTCCCTGATCTTTCCAGCGCCGTGCCGCGCTGATGCAAGCCATGGCCAGTCGGCGAGCCGGCACGTCCAGCGCGCCCAGAGAGCGGAATGCATTGATCAGGTATTTTTCCGGATCCTTTTCGCTCAGACTGTCCAGCGTGTGTCGAATCGCCTGAGCGGGCAGGGTCTCCCACAATTGAACCGAGGCCATGGTGTCGAGTATCGTCACTGCAACTTCGTCGAGCACCTCGATTTGCGCATTCACGTTCCGTTTCATGCGCTCCCATTGCGCATTCGATTGCATCAGCTCTAACGCCGGATGCTGGCTGAATCGCGGATTGTCTTTCAGCGTCGAGAACGCATAGCCAATCAGGAAGCGACAGACGGCGTCGCGCCGGGTTGTCGGATCCGGGTAAAGCTGGGTGATCAGGCCTTGCAGCATCGGTTTCAGTGCTTGCTGCACGATCGCAGCCAATTGATGGCTCTTGAAAACCTTGTCCAACGCATCATCCACTGCATCGGACTTCAGCACGAAGATCAGGTCATTCGACAGCTGGGCGCCATCGATGCTCGCTGTGTCATCAGATGGGCTAACGAATGAGCTTACCGTCTTCAGGAAATTTGAAAACCTGCTACTGTCCTGTTCCTGCGTCACGTCCAGAAATTCGAGCGACACGGGATCGGTGATCCACGCGGTATCGAGCGGAATTTTTTTAGTGCCATCCGACTTGTCGGAGAAATTTATTTCCTTGATCTTGGTGATCAGCGAGTAATCCTTCAATTTCTCAGAAAGCTGCAGCAGGCGCATCACGGTTTCCCTGTCGGTACTCAGCCGAGAAAATCTTGGCAGCGCGAAATCGAGCAGGATTTTTCCCATGGCGGGATCGATCGTCGCTCCCTGATTGTCGAGAAATATGCTGATATACGACTGAAGCACATAGTTGAGACTGACCCTTCGATCAAAAAATTCAAGAACAGCGACAAATAGCTGTGGGGAGTCCTTGGTGAGCGGGACGGTTAAAAAGACTTGGAGGTGCCCTATCATTGAGCGTACGCTCGGCTCTGGTGCGGCGATCAATGGTGAAATTGCAGCCAGTAGCTCGGGCTGTGGATTCTTTTTCCAACGGTGCAGAAGTTGGTATTGCTGCAGCCGTGTCAGGCTGACGTATGGCCCAAGCGCCTGGACAGCTTCGCTCTGGCCACGATTTACGAACTTGAATAGCAGTCCGGTCAGATCAGCTTCGTACTCAGCCGCGCCATTTTCCAGAAGTAGTTTCAGTAGACTTGTATTGCGGTGTTTCGCTGCAAACTCCAGCAAGGAGGGTTGATCGGACGATTGGTAGAGGCTTGCGCCATGTCTAATAAGAAGATCAACGATCTCCACATTGTTTTTTTTGCAGGCAATACTCAAGGCAGTAACACCATACCTGTCGTCAGTCCTGTCTATGTAGTCCAGAAAGTCCGATTTTTTTTCATTTTGCGGCCGCTGCCCGAGTAGATACTTGACGGACTGCAGTTCCCCCAATTCAGCGGCGTGCATTAGCGCGGTTTTACCATTTGTATCCGCACTATCCGTCATGCCCTTTGAAAGCATCACATAGAGCACGTCGGGCACCTTCACTGCCATCTTTACTTCGTTGTCTCCGTCTTTATACACGTTTGCCTTTGAACCATCCGGTAGCGCTTTAGCCAACTCTAGAGCGAATTCCTGTTTAACTTCCAGAGCGCAGGCGATTGGTGAGGGCACCTTACTGTTGCAGGCCAGCGGATTGGCGCCGGCTGCCAGCAATTGACGTACAGATTCCCGATTGCCCCTGAAGACAGCTGTGTGAAGCAATGTAAGGCCGTCTTGGTTAACCACCTCCAGTGAAGCGCCCATGGTGATCAAGTCGGAAATCGGGAGAGCTCCTATTGCCGCAAGCAGGTGAAGGGCTGTCCATTTTCCCGACACACAGGGTCCGGGGGTGAGGATTGGTACAGGTCCTGCTTGATTGATTCCTACGACAGCAATTTCCTCGCGCTTCTGTTTTTCAAGGTTTTCAAAGAAATCCGGAGCGACTCCGCCTCTTTGTTCATTATGTTTCTCATCATGCTGGGCCAATCCGTTGTCAGTGGATGAGGATGATTGATCCCGGCGACCTGAAGTCTGACGCTGATGCGAGCGTAAAGAAGGTTCGCTGCTTGATGTCGGAACTGGTGACGATTTTTTCGCTGCTTCCTCGATGTTTTTGCGCTGCTGCGTCTTTCGTTGTAACTCCTCAAGTTTTCCCCATACTTCTTCGGTGCTCTCGGATCTGGATTGATTGGCTAGACGAGGGCGCTGGCCCGGATTTCCGCGTCGCTGCCCTTGATCTTCGGGCGGCGAGTTCGTCGAACGGTTCTGCGGATTGTGGGTGTCGCTGGTCTGTCTCGGAGGTATATTGTTCATCGTGTCGATATCTCTATGGCTGAATTGCGGCATGCAGTGGGCACGTCGCTCCAGTGAGGTACGTTACGATGGGGCGATTTGGGTTCTTTCGGACGATGATTTAATTCGTGACTGGCTCGTCACACCTGGGGAATGAAAAAAGCCGGAGCAAGTCCGGCCTTTGTTTGGCGAAAGTATTCCTTTACTGGAAATTGCACCCGAACGGTCTGCGCGCCACCAAGCCGATCAGTGCAGACTGGCCATGGTGTTGCGTGCCTTCAGTTAATACTTGTTCGTACGACGTCAACTCCGAAACATCCAGATCGCCGAAAGCATCCTGCAGCAGGTCTTCGGTGTACAGGTGGCTGAGATTAGGCGGGCCACCGGTTTTGTACTCCAGTTGTTTCGGCGTGTAGCCCTGCAAAAGAATCACACCATCCGGCTTCAGCGCCGACTTCATTCGCTTGAATAATGTCGCTCGTGTATCGGGGTCGGCGAACTGAATGAAGATAGCGACGACCGCATCATAGTCGCCGGTTGTCCAAGGGTAGTCTTCGACACCATGGATGCTGAAATTCACTTCAACGCCCTGTTGCTTTGAGAGCTTCTTCGCTTTCTCGATACCCACGGGTGAGATGTCGAAGGCATCGACCTGCAGGCCTTGTTGTGCCATCCAGACGCTATTGCGGCCCTCACCATCCGCTACCGCGAGTACACGCATACCGGGCTTGAACAGATCGGCGTGTTGTGCGAGCCAGACATTGGGCTCGGTACCGAAGATGTACTCATCGCTTGAGAAACGGGCGTCCCAAGTTTCGCGTGGGTTGGCGAAGCCTTTACTCATTGATCGGTCCTGATGTTTTGAATAAGCCGGAGATTTTCAGCGGCCAGAGTGGCATGGGATGTTCCCGGTCAATCATCATCGCGCGTTCGGTTGCTCGGCGCAGAAATGTGCGTAAAGCACGTTCAGCACATCCATTGCGGCGCCGCTGTCGATGCTGTAATAAACCTGTTTACCGTCACGACGCGTGGTCACCAGGGATTCTTCGCGGAGCACAGCGAGTTGTTGAGAGAGTGTTGGTTGCTGAATGTCCAACAATTCCTCGAGCTCACCCACGCGGCGTTCGCCTTGCGACAACTGGCAAAGCAACAGCAGCCGATCCGGGTTAGCCATCACGCGCATCAGCGCGCAGGCACGGCTCGAAGCCGCGCGCATGGCAGGTAGGTCAAGTTCGGTGTCAGTCGTCATGGCAAATCAATGGGCGGGCCCATATATTCTGTAATCGAACATATTATATTGGACTAAAGTGTTTCCTAGGCAAGCGCTTGCGCGGCGCGTTGCTGCAGCGATCGGTCGATAGGAATACCGACAGTCTCAGGTTTTCGCCAAGGCTTGATCAATGTCCCACAGGATGTCATCGACAGACTCAATACCGACCGCAAGCCTGATCAGATCGGGCGGAACACCTGCCGCGATCTGCTGCTCTTCCGATAGTTGGCGATGGGTAGTCGAGGCCGGGTGAATGACGAGGGTCTTGGCGTCGCCGATGTTGGCAAGATGCGAGAGAAACTCCACCTGTTCGATGAAACGTTGCCCCGCAGCGGCACCCCCTTTGATGCCAAAGGACAGTACCGCACCCGCACCCTTGGGTAGATACTTTTGCGCCAGTGCGTGATAACGGTTGTTAGCCAATCCCGGATAATTAACCCATGACACTTTGGGATGTTCGGACAAAAACTGTGCAATCCGCAGCGTGTTACTGCAGTGTCTTTCCATCCGCAAGTGCAGAGTTTCAACACCTTGTAGCAGGAGGAAGGCATTCATCGGTGACAGCGCCGGGCCAAAGGTACGCAAGCCTTCCATGCGGCACTTCATGGTGAAGCCGAAGTCACCAAAGGTTTCGTAGAAACGCACACCGTGATAGCCCTTTGAGGGCTCGGTCATGCCGGCGAATTTGCCATTGCCCCAATTGAATTTGCCGGACTCGACAATCACACCACCCATGGTGGTGCCATGTCCACCGAGGAATTTCGTGGCCGAGTGCATCACGATCGCTGCACCCCACTCAAAGGGTCGGCACAGATAGGGTGAAGCAAAGGTGTTATCGATGAACAGCGGTAGATCATGCGCGGTTGCGATGTCGGCTACTTTCTCGATATCGAGTACATTCATCGACGGGTTGCCAATCGTCTCGGCATACAACAGCTTGGTCTTGGGAGTGATAGCGCGCGCGAAGTTTTCCGGATCATCACTATCGACAAAGGTCGTGTTGATACCGAGCTTGCGGAAGTTCACATCCAGCTGTGTGTGGGTGCCACCGTACAGCGTACGTGCGGCAACGATTTCATCGCCTGCTTCGCACACATTCAGCATTGCAATCATCTGCGCTGCCATGCCGCTACCTGTGGCCACCGCAGCACGACCATCCTCTAGTGCAGCGACACGTTCTTCCAGCACCGCTACTGTTGGATTCGATAGGCGCGAGTACACATTGCCAAAGGTCTGCAAATTAAACAGGCTAGCCGCATGATCGGCGCTATCAAACACGTAAGAAGTGGTTTGATAGATGGGTACTGCACGCGCACCCGTTGCTGCATCGGGCATCTGCCCGGCGTGCAGGCACAGGGTATCGAAGTCGTAGACGTGATCTTTAGCCATAGCAGGAAATAGTTAGATAGGACGGCGAGCAGAGATGACCTTGGTGTTGACGCCGAACCAACCCAAACCACCGAATAAACGCGCATATTCGATTTTCACGCAGCGATCCATGACGACTTCAAGGCCACCCGCCTCGGCGACACGCGCGGCTTCTTCATTCACCACACCCAGCTGCAGCCACAGTACCTTGGCGCCGATGGCGACGGCATCTTGGGCGATGGGAGCGCAATCGTCGGGCTTGCGGAATACGTCAACAATATCGACCGGCTCGGGTATGGCTTTCAGATTCGGATAACACTTCTCACCGAGAATCTCATCATATTTCGGGTTCACCGGAATGATTCTAAAGCCATGCTCTTGCATGTACTTCGCAGCAAAGTAGGAAGGGCGATACCAATCGGCAGACAAACCAACCACCGCAATGGTGTGATTGGTTTTTAGTATTCGTCGCAGCTCGGCGATGGTGCTCAATTCGGCTCTCCGGTAGTTCAGGCGTGGACTGCGATGGGGTCTGGCGTCGATGCGTTATTCGGCAGTCGCGGCGTCATGACATATCGGTACAGTGGCCAGACAGCAGAAAGCAGTGACATGCCAGCGTAACCAGTAGGCATTTGTGGTGATGCGGTCACGCGTCGCAATGCATTGCAGTCGAGCGAGGGCTCAAGATGATGCGCCGAATGCCGCGGCAAATTAAACAGCAGAGCATCCGAGATACGGTTGGCGCAGTCCCAGATATGTTGCGGCCCGATACGCTCGGGTTTGCCGTCGATGACGACACGTTGCAGGCCCCAGTGCTCGACATAGTCGATGGTGGCCACCAAGGTTTGGGCAATCCAAGCCGTGATCAAAGCGAAACCCACTGCCTCAACACCGGCGATGAGTGCAAGCATCAGCGCGAGCAACACGCTAATGGTAGTCAGTGCGAGTGCTTCGTTAATGCGGCCAGGCTTTTGTTTCGATAGTCTCACTGCGTGAATAAATACACCCGCGAAATAGCGCGGCATGAAGCGCCACAGACTTTCTTCTTGTCGTGCGCTGGCGGGATCGGGAAACGTGGCAGCAGCGCGATGATGACCACGGTTATGTTCGATCGCGTAGTGTCCGAACCCGATCCAGCACAACAGCGCACGTGCCAGCGCACGATCAATCAATGGTCGGCGATGGCCAAGCTCATGCGCCAGCACGATGCCAATCCCACCGGCGACATAGCCGCAGCTCAGTGCAAGCAGCCAATAGCTGCCGGATGTCATCTGCGGTGCGTACAGCGCGAAGCCGATGCAAATGATCAGTACCATCAGCATCACCGATCGCAGCTGCCAAGGTTGCCATTGGTAATTCGGTGCACTGCGCGGTACGAGGTTGGGTCCGTCGTTCGTGGCGTTGATTGTTGCGTTGATGGTTGCACGAATAGGATCGTGGCTAAGCGCATGCACGCGACCAAACAGCCACTCGGCGAGCGGCAGCACCAGCATGGCGATGAACAAGGTCAGCCATGGTAGATCCAGCAGCCATCCAAGTAGCGGCGACAGCGTAAATCCGATGGGTAGCAGCAGATGCAGCAACATAAGCAGGTCTCCTCGCGGCGATTGTAGCGGGGTCGCGTGCGGCGGTCTTGTCTAATGTGTTATCGAAAATGTATCTATAACCAGAATGACAAGAGCGCTTTTAGCGCGTTGACATCATGACACCCCTATGTTTCAATTCGGAAACATCGGGGCAATGGGCGCATGTCAGCGCTTTGCGACCGCCGTACCAGCCCTGAACTTGTCCGCGAAAGACTGCGCATGCGCCAGCCGAATCCCATCATTGGCAACAGCCCGCCGATGCGAGAGATCCGCAAGCTGATCGATACGATCGCGGATTCCACCGCAACGGTACTCGTCATGGGCGAGTCTGGCACCGGTAAAGAACTGGTAGCGCAAGCTTTGCACTATCAATCGCCGCGCGCCGACGCTAACTTTGTTCCTCTTAATTGTGCTGCCATTCCACGTGAGCTGATGGAGTCGGAGTTATTCGGCCATCGCAAAGGCGCGTTTACCGGCGCACTCGCTGATCGTGTGGGCCGCTTCGAATTGGCCCACGGTGGCACTTTGTTCTTGGATGAGATCGGCGATTTATCGCTGGATATGCAAGTCAAGTTGCTGCGCGTGCTGCAAGAAAAAACCGTCGACCCTGTGGGTTCGTCGCGTGCGGTGGAAGTCGATGTACGCGTTGTCGCTGCCACGCACCGCGATCTGGAGTCCGAGATTGCGGAGGGCCGATTCCGTGAAGACTTGTACTACCGCTTGAATGTACTGCCACTGCGCACGCCACCGCTGCGTGAGCGCGGTGATGACATCGTAACCCTGGCGCGCCATTACGCCGATAAGTTCGCCCATAAATCCCCCGCGATCAGCTTCTCGGCAGATTTGATCGATGCCATGAAGAGCTACGACTGGCCGGGTAATGTGCGAGAGCTATCCAACCTGATTCATCGCTTCTCCACCTTGTTCTCAGGGCAGAAGCTGACGCTGAAATCCATCCCGCGTTCGATGTTGCCCAAGGGGCTGCAGAAGCTGCAAGAAGAACGCGCTGGCTTGCCTGATCCGGAACCGCAAGAAGAGCACGCAGCCGATGTGTTGCAGATGTTCGCGATTTCGAATGATGAACCTGCGAATATGCCATCCGCCACACCTGAGCCGGTGCGCAATGATGTTGAAGACATCATCATGTTGGCGCAAGGCGGCACGGTGCTGCCGCCGGAAGGTGTGTCGCTGAAGGAGCGCATGGCACAAATCGAGCGCGCGTATATCGAGCAGGCGCTGGACCGTGCCGATGGCAATGTCTCTAAGACTGCAAGGTTATTGAATCTTCAGCGCACCACGCTGATTGAAAAGATCGACAAATATCGACTGCGCTCTGCCTGAGCGCATTTCTCTGAGGGTTTGCCAAGATGGATATCGCCAGTCTGATCGGAGTGCTGGGCGCCTTGCTGCTGATCGCTATTTCGACCGGCGGTCGGTTTTTACAGTTTTTTGATCTGCCCGCCGTATTTATCGTATTCGGCGGCACATTCCTGGTCGTGCTCTCGAAAAGTACGATGGCTGATTTCAGGGCGGCTTACACCACTGCACGTGAGGTGCTGACTACCAAGCCTATGCCGCTATCCGATTTGATCGATGAGTTGATCGCGGTTGGTCGTGTTGCCCGCTACGATGATCGATGGATGATCACCTTGGAGGATCGCGAGTACAAAGATGCCTTCATTGCGAAAGCCGTACGCATGTGGGTGGATGGTATCGACCATGCACTGCTCAAAGATGCGCTGCTGCGCGAGATCACCGAGATGAAAATCCGCTATGAGCAGGCGCGTGATTTTTTTGCTTATGCGCAGGAACTCGCGCCCGGCATGGGCATGATCGGTACCTTGATTGGTTTGGTGATCATGATGGGTGGCGTAAATGACCCACGCACCATTGGCCCCGGTATGGCCGTCGCGTTGCTAACGACACTGTATGGCGCAATCCTGGCCAACGTGGTGATCGGCCCGCTGGTGCAAAAGATCACCGGCCACGGCAAGCGCGTCAAGCGCAACTACGAAATGGCAATGGCGGGTGTGCTGTTCATCCACAAAGGTGGCGACCCACGTCTGCTACCTGATCTCTTACTCGGCCATTTGCCACACGAAGACTCGGCGCCGATCGCCTTACCTGAGCCGAAGGCAGATCAAGCAGAAGCGCCTGACAACGCCTAAGCCAATGAAGCCGCCAGAAAAGGAAGAAGAAGCCGCGCGGATGCCGGTGACGCTGTTCGACAGCATCACCGCACAAGACGAGGAACCCGCAGTTCGGCAGGGCTCGCCGATGTGGGTAGTGACCTTCGCCGATATGATCACGCTGCTATTGGCGTTTTTCCTGCTGGTGCTGTCGTTCTCTGATCTCAACCCTGAACATTTCCGCAATGTCAGTGGCTCACTGCAAAAATCACTCGGTCGCGCAGAGAAAGCACAGCCGGTAGAGCCACCACCTGCCGAGACGCAGTTGGTCGCTGGCCCCACCGAAGAGAAGCTGCCAATTCCAGAGCAGCTCGCGAAAGACCTCGGCAAATTACAAAAATCTTTATCGACTGATCTGGTTGGTAAAAAAGTTCAGGTCACTACCGAGAATGGCCGCTTGCTGATTCAACTGCCCGCGCGCAGTAATGGCTTGCTGCCGCAGGAGATGATTGATTTATATGCGCGTATCGCTGAGGCACAGGCGCTGGTTGAGACGCCGGTTGAAGTGCGCGAAGGCGAGCCGGTAGATCGTAGCGCTGAGTTAGCGCGTCAGATACGACAACTGCGCGACGTACTTTCGAAAGAAATCGAGCAAGGCGAGGCGCAGGTAGAGCGCGATGGCGAGCGCATTGTGGTTCGCATGGCAGTGCAGGGGAGTTTTTATCCAGCCAGTGCCGATCTCTCACCCGAAGCGACACCCCTGCTGAAAAAAGTCGGCCAGGCGATCGCCAAGACCGGCGGCCGCATCACCATTGAAGGACACACCGACGCGGTACCACTCAATGGTCACGCACGTTATCGCTCGAACTGGGATTTATCTGGCGCGCGCGCTTCATCGGTGGCTGACTATCTCACCGCCTACGCGGGCGTGGCGCGTGAACGCGTCGTGGTGCGCGGTATGGCCGATACACGTCCGGTAGCACCTAACGACACGCGCGAAGGTCGCGCTAAAAACCGCCGCATTGAAGTATTGGTCGATGCTTTCGGCGGTTGATCTTAGTTCAAACGTTTGAGTTTGAAACCTGGTTGCCTTGGCTTGACTTTATGGTTTGACGAACTTGAGTGTCATGCGGTCGGATTCGCCGATCGCTAAATACTTCGCCTTGTCTTTTTCAGCGACGCCGCGCAAATTGGGTGGAAGATTCCAAACGCCGCCGGGATGGTCGGTCGTATCTTTCGGGTTGTAGTTAATGTCTGACGAGGCGACCAACTTAAAGCCAGCGCGTGTCGCAGTCTCGATCACATACGCTTCGGTCATATAACCCGAATCAATCTGCCGCTGAAACGAAGTGCCTGGTCGTGCGCGATGCTCCACCACACCGAGTACGCCACCTGTTTTCAATGCCGTATGAAATGCTTGGAACATGGCATCTGCGGTTCCTGCCTTCGCCCAGTTATGCACATTACGGAAGGTGAGTACCATGTCAGCGTTACCCGCAGTGCCGAACACGGGTTTTTGCAAATCAAAGTTCGTGATGGTCGTACCACCGTACAGCTTGGCATCAGCCGCCACCATGGCCTTGTAAGCTGCATCACGCCGCTTGAGCGGTTCCGGTGTATCTGCTGTCAGTGCCGGCGGCGACGCAAGGAATTTTCCTTGTCGCTTCAGGATGGGTGCCAGGATCTCGGTATACCAACCAGTTGCCGGCGATATTTCAACTACCGTCATGTTCTCGCGCAGCCCGAAGAACAGTAATGTCTCTATCGGATGCCGATAACGGTCGCGCGCACGATTTTCTTCCGAGCGATGCGGCGCATCGATCACTTCATCGAGCAGGTCAGCGATGTACTCGTTACTAGCGTATGCAGAGGCCGATAGGGTGAGTGTGAGCGCGCCCACTAGGCGAAGCATCTGGCGGCGTGTTTGCATTGAGATTGACATGAGGGGATTCCCGAAATTAGAAGATAGCGACACAGAAAGGCAGTGCCAGTATCGAGGTATGGATGTGCCCGAACAAACCTAAGCACAATTCATTTTAGCCCAGTACCCAGCCGGCTCACCATCTGTCGTGCGCAGTCGAGATGTGCGCCAAGCGCTGTAATGCATGGCGCAAAGCGCGCACTGAATTGATGATGGCCATTAACGCGCTCCACAAAATCGTCGGCTAGTCCAAGCGCTTGGCGCCAAATTGCACTCGGCACATCTAATCGGATGTTCGGGCTGGGTAGGGTATCCGATAAGCCACCGCTGCTGCGCGGCCGAAACCCCATCGGCGTCATGTCATAGGCGGGTGCCAGCGGGTAGGGCGGTCCTTGATCATCGAGAAACGACAAGTTCCCAAGATGCATATCGGTATTGCCGATCAGTGTGCCAAATGCCCACAGCAGTGCAGCGCCTGAGACCGATGCTGTTTCAACTCGACCGTCGTTTGCCAGCCTACGAGTAATCTCTGGCCAAGCACCGTTACCCAAACCCACAAAGGCCGCATCTAACGCAGCCAGCGAGTGAAGGCCACGTCGTCCCAAGGGCCCGACACGATCGAAGCGTTCTACTTCCAGAAATCGCTGGTCTGCAGTGTCAATGATGGTGCTGCGCGCCGCGCTGATCCCTGCTTCGCGTAGGCAAAGCAAGGCCAGATGTTCAGCCAGCAGCAAATCACGCCAGCGCTCGGCGACCGGGCCCGCTTCAGCCTCGCTGAATTTCACGATCACATGGCGCGCGCCGCTTACCGTGAGCGCATAGCAAGTGAACTTCGGTTGCTCACCGCCGGCTGATGACCCTGCGGCTTCGCCATCGGCGGCTTGCTTGGCCAGCGCAGCGTAGCGGACGGGTTTGTCTGCTGTCTTAATCGGTTCAGCGGTGGTGGATTGTACAAAACGGTTTACTGCATGATCACCGACCAGTAGGTTACCGACCATGTCGTGGCCATGCCGCAGCATGGCGTGCACTGCATGAGTATCGCTCCAGTCACTCAGGCTATCCGGCAAACCAAGCAAGCTTGCATGCTTCATTGCGTAAGCTCGGCCGAGATAGCCTTGCGGCCGCATATCATGCAGCCACCAAGGCATGCCCTCACTGTGGGTGGGTTTTCCATTTTCCGGGAAGATTACGAAGCCGTCAGGGCGTACCGGCACCAATTGGCCAAGGCGTTCCAATGCGCCGTGTTTATCGACGCGATGAACGCCTAGGTCGGGCAGGCCACGCGCGTCGTCCCGCAGAAAATACTGAATGGATCGGGCGGCACCAATGCGTACCAGCGAAGGCCCCAGATGGGTCAGGGCGCGCGAAAGTGTCGGTTGACTAAAACCAATTAAATCAACAAGTTGCCTAGGACTTGCTGGCCCACTTGCCAGCCGCTTGCGGATCAATTCAGCGTGCGCTTGCATGATTGGATGAATGGATTCATGAATGGATACTTCGCCCAATATTAACCCAGAGAGGGGGGGTGCGAGGAGTAGTTAAAGAATCACGGCAGCTGATGGAGCTGGATTACGGCCTTCGCCGGTATGGAGAATCAAGTAGGACTGGATCCCAGTTTGTCGTCCCGGCGCAGGCCGGGACCCAGTATTTCGTTTGGCTTTCGAGAGTGTTTCTCGCCTAACGCATGGGCACTAATTTCGATAACGTCAGTGTCATTCAAGCGTGGACGCGCGCATACTCTTTTGCGGTAGGAATCTTACGCGGCAGGATTTTATGCTTGGGTCGAGTCACTTCCCATCCCAAGCATGCCAGCCAGATTGCGCGTGGGATAGGCTTGTGCGCCGTTCTGTAATAACTCACCATACGGCGGCTAATGCCCAAGGCTT
>JBIKUP010000209.1:0-3736 GCA_044347535.1 Burkholderiaceae bacterium | reverse complement strand
GTCTTGTCGTCGGCGCTAATTATGGTTTGCGCGATTGGCTAGCGCAGCGTGTGACTGCTGTGGTGATGGCAGTGTTTACCGTGGTGACGCTGGTCTTGTTTTTTGGGGCGTCGGATTTCAGCTATGAAGGATGGGCAGGGCTGTTCGCGCAGCAGTGGTTCAAGATTCTGGCTTTCGTCACCTTCCTTGCTTTGTACTACCACGTCTGGGTGGGTATTCGAGACATCTGGATGGACTACATCAAGCCGGTCGGCATCCGACTGACGCTGCAAGTATTCACCATCCTCTGGCTGCTCGGATGTGCCGGCTGGACCATACAGATTCTTTGGAGAGTGTGATCGTGGCTGCCATCAAATCTTCCATCGCGCGTCGTCGTTTCGATGCGGTTGTTATCGGCGCAGGCGGCTCTGGTATGCGCGCTTCGCTGCAGCTAGCTGAGGCCGGCCTTTCCGTTGCTGTGCTGTCAAAAGTATTTCCGACTCGTTCGCACACGGTTGCTGCGCAGGGCGGCGTCGGTGCTTCGCTCGGCAATATGTCAGAGGACAGCTGGTACTGGCATATGTTCGATACCGTCAAAGGTTCCGATTATCTCGGCGACCAAGACGCGATCGAATTCATGTGCCGTGAGGCGCCCAAGGTCGTGTACGAGATGGAGCACTTTGGCATGCCGTTCGACCGTAATCCGGACGGCACCATCTATCAGCGTCCGTTTGGCGGTCACACCGCAAATTTTGGTGAGAAGCCGGTGCAACGCGCCTGTGCTGCTGCCGACCGTACTGGTCACGCCATGCTGCACACGCTGTATCAGCGCAATGTGCGTGCAAAAACGCATTTCTTCGTTGAGTGGATGGCGATCGATCTGATTCGCAATCAGCAAGGCGATGTGGTTGGTGTGGTGGCGCTGGAAATGGAAACCGGTGAGCTGGCCATCCTTGAGGCAAAAACCACGGTATTCGCGACCGGTGGCGCGGGTCGTATCTGGGCCGCATCGACCAATGCGTTCATCAATACCGGCGACGGTATGGGCATGGCGGCACGTGCTGGCTTGCCGCTAGAGGATATGGAGTTCTGGCAGTTTCACCCGACCGGCGTGGCCGGTGCGGGTGTGCTGATTACTGAAGGTGTTCGCGGTGAGGGCGGTATTCTCATTAACAGCAACGGCGAGCGATTCATGGAACGCTACGCCCCGACGCTGAAAGATCTGGCACCACGGGATTTCGTGTCGCGTTCGATGGACCAGGAGATCAAAGAAGGTCGTGGTTGCGGTCCAAACAAAGACCATGTATTGCTCGATCTGCGTCATATCGGTGCCGACACTATTCGAAAACGTCTGCCTTCGATTTTGGAGATCGGTCACAAGTTTGCAAACGTCGACGCGACCAAAGAGCCTATTCCAGTCGTGCCGACTATCCATTACCAGATGGGTGGTATCCCGACCAATATTCACGGTCAGGTGGTCGCGCCGAAAAACGGCACTCAAGAAATCGTCAACGGTCTATATGCAATCGGTGAATGCGCCTGCGTCTCTGTGCATGGTGCCAACCGTCTCGGCACTAACTCATTGCTCGACCTGTTAGTGTTTGGTCGCGCAGCGGGTAACCACATCGTGGCGTCGAAGTTGAAAGAGCAAAGCCATCACGATCTGCCAGCCGATGGTGCTGACATGGCGCTCGAACGTTTGGCGCATTTGGAATCGTCTAATGGTAGCGAGCGTGTGCAAACGGTTGCCAGCGACATTCGCAAAGTAATGCAGCAGCACTGCGGCGTGTTCAGGTCTCAGGCACTGCTCGATGAAGGCGTGGCGATGATCGCTGAGCTCGACGAGCGCCGTAAGCATGTCTCGTTTAAAGACAAATCGAAAGTGTTCAACACCGCGCGTGTCGAAGCGCTCGAACTGGATAACCTCATCGAGACTGCGAAGGCCACGATGTATTCTGCGGCTGCTCGCCATGAGTCGCGCGGTGCGCATGCGCATAGCGACTATCCACAGCGCGATGATGAGCAATGGATGAAACACACCCTTTGGTTCTCGGAGGGCAATCGTCTCGACTACAAACCGGTGGTTACCAAGCCACTGACGGTAGAGACTTTCAAGCCCAAGGCCCGTACTTTCTGATCGCAGGACATTGAATATGCCACGCACAGTCAAATTTCAGATCTACCGCTACGATCCCGACAAGGATGCCAAGCCCTACATGCAGGATCTGACGGTCGAGTTGGACGATACCGACAAGATGCTGCTGGACGCGCTTCAGCGCATCAAAGCCGATGTCGATGATTCTCTCGCGCTGCGGCGCTCCTGCCGGGAAGGTGTGTGCGGCTCGGACGCGATGAACATCAATGGTAAGAATGGGCTCGCTTGTACCACTAATCTCAACGAGCTGACGCAACCGATTGTGCTGCGTCCTTTGCCAGGGTTGCCAGTCATTCGCGATCTGATCGTCGACATGACCAACTTCTTCAAGCAGTACCACTCGATCAAACCGTTCCTGATCAACGACACGCCGCCACCCGAGCGTGAGCGTCTGCAAACACCTGAAGAGCGAGAAGAGCTTGATGGCTTGTACGAGTGCATTCTGTGCGCATGCTGCTCGACATCTTGCCCGTCGTTCTGGTGGAACCCGGATAAATTCGTCGGCCCAGCAGGCTTGCTGCAAGCGTACCGATTTATCGCAGACAGCCGCGATCAAGCGACCGGCGAACGTCTCGATAACCTGGAAGATCCTTACCGTTTGTTCCGCTGCCACTCGATCATGAACTGTGTCGATGTCTGCCCGAAAGGTTTAAACCCCAATCAGGCGATCGGCAAGATCAAGGAATTGATGGTTCGTCGCGCGGTTTGACGATGGAGGGCGCGCGGCATCAGGATGACCCGACTCGGCGCGCCCGACTCCGTTGGCGCAGCCGCCGCGGCTTGCTCGAAAATGATCTGATCCTGACCCGCTTCCTCGACGCGCATGAAATCGAGCTGACCGATGATGAGGTCGACGCGCTCACCCAGTTGCTCGATCTTTCTGACAATGATTTATTGGATCTACTGTTGGGTAGAACCGAACCCGCTGACTCGCTTGCAGTACCCAACGTGAGTGCCTTGCTGAGGAAACTTCGCCAGGCCTAGCGAATGAATGATTTGTTCTTGTAATCGTTTACATATTTTTGAGTTGAAGGTAACGCCATGAAACAGTCCGATGTGAAAGCAACGCTCTCGTTCTCCAATGGTTCGCCATCGGTTGAATTCCCCGTCTATGCCGGCTCGATTGGTCCGGACGTGCTGGACATCCGCAAGCTCTACGGTGCGACGGGGATGTTCACCTACGACCCCGGCTTCATGTCGACCGCTGCTTGTAATTCATCGATCACCTACATCGATGGCGACAAGGGCGAGTTGCTTTATCGCGGCTACCCGATCGAGCAACTTGCGGTGAATTGCGACTTCCTGGAAACCTGTTATTTGCTGCTGCATGGTGAGCTGCCAAATCCAACGAAGAAGGCCGAGTTCGTTTCGACGGTTACGAATCACACCATGGTGCATGAGCAGATGCAGTTTTTCTTCCGTGGCTTCCGTCGCGATGCACACCCGATGTCGGTGTTGGTCGGCACTGTCGGTGCGCTGGCGTCGTTCTACCACGACTCGCTCGATATCAACGATCCCAAGCATCGTGACGTGTCTGCGATCCGTTTGGTCGCCAAGATGCCGACGCTGGTGGCGATGGCGTACAAGTACTCGGTCGGTCAG
>JBIKUP010000207.1:0-3841 GCA_044347535.1 Burkholderiaceae bacterium | reverse complement strand
CAAATTTCTCGCCAGTGGACCAAGAAGCTTCTTCCGAATCGATTTTGACGAAGCAGCCGGACATATCGACATTCCAGCGAACGCTGTCGAAGATGAAGAATTCAGGCTCAGGACCGAAGTAAGCTGCGTCGCCCAGACCCGATGCTTTCAGATAGGCCTCAGCGCGCTTGGCAATCGAGCGCGGATCGCGATCGTAGCCCTTGCCATCGCTAGGCTCGATAACGTCGCATTGCATGAACAGCGTGGTCTCTTCCATGAAAGGGTCGAGGTTGGCGGTATTCGGATCCGGCATCAACAACATATCGGAGGCTTCGATACCCTTCCAACCAGCGATCGACGAACCGTCGAAGGCGTGACCCGATTCGAACTTGTCCATATCGAAGTGGGAGACCGGGACCGACACGTGCTGCTCTTTGCCACGCGTGTCCGTAAAACGAAAATCAACGAATTTAACTTCGTTGTCTTTCACCATCTTCAATACATCTGCGGCCGTCTTTGACATAAAAATCTCCCGGAAGGTTGCGGAAATAGAAATACTTGCTCGGAATCAGGGTTTGCCTGTTGCGGACTCGGCGCCGGAGAATGACCGGCATACAGGAGGGCTTGCAACTGGAACTCGGGGCGGGATGGTAGCAGATTCCATGCCACTGACTTACTTCGGCGCAAGCAAATTGCCGCAAATAGTGAGCGAGAAAACTTTGAATCAGAACAAGACGTTGACGATCGAGCAGCCAGAAAAGCAGTGCGGCCGGTGATGAGGCATCTTGGTGCAGCCCCACCAAGATGTCTTATTTTGGTGCATTTTCATCAGTATGCACATCTTTGGTGCATGTTTGGGTGCGGTTGTGGTGGTGGACTGCCCTATTCTTCGTCGTCGTGCACCGGTTCCTTCAGCCTGAGCGCACGACCGTCCTCATACAAAAAACACTTGGCGATCCCGAACCAGGCCTCGGCCGGGATCACCCGCTCTGCGAGTTCGACCAATTCTTCCTCGCGTTGCAGTCGTCGGTAGAACGAGGCGCAACACTGCTCAAGGGTGATGCAGATATCGTCCACGAGGGTGGCGCCGCTGCGCAGCCATTGCTGCAGCTTTTCACGCACTGAACACAAAAGATCAACGCTGGTCTTACTCAACTGCTCCAACTCGTCGAGTAAGGCATCTGCCTCACGCGTCAACTTGCGCAGCGCTGGAATAATGACAACCTCGACCTTACGACGATGACAGTACTGCTCGAACTGCGTCAGCCGATTCAGCAAGGCCTCAAGATCGACACCACCTGGTGTCTTGAGATGACGAATGCCGTACAAAATATGTCGCTGGATAGAAGTAAAGGTCCAGCGTGCCCGTCGCTGCTCTATCTTCAGAGCGATGATGGAGTAGGTCGCGGTTAGCATGGTGGTCCCCGAAAAAAATGATAAATCCCCCCCCGCGTGCAATCGCACACCATTGGATCATTCGATCTGTAGGGGAAGACGACGAAGGCTCTGGCGGTGATGCGGCGGAGCCAATCTCAGAGATACGCTTGCGGCAGTGCCGGTGCTACGGCTCTGTCACCCGGGCACTAGCACCCCGAAAACAACACCATGAGATTGCGCCAGTGTAGTCAGGTCGCTCGCAACGCTAGTTGCGAGGCCTCAAAAAAATCTGATTACGGCATCGACCGCAATCAGATGGATGCATAAGCACCTGACGCGCATCAAGCGATACGTACCGCATGCTCACGTGTGGCATGGAAAGTGACACCCGGCCAGCGCTCTTGTACCAGCTTGAGGTTGACGGCAGAGCTCGCGAGATACGCCAGATTGCCTGCCGCATCATGCGCGAGATGTGCGCCGGCGGAGGAACGCTCGAAGTCGGCCAGCATTTTTTTGTCGTCGCAAGATACCCAACGAGCCGTGTTGATGCTTGTGCCCTCGAATACAGCGTCAACGCTGTACTCATTCATCAAACGACTTGCCACCACCTCAAACTGCAGCATGCCGACGGCACCGAGTACGAGATCAGCACCACTGACCGGTTTGAATACCTGCACCGCGCCTTCTTCTCCCAGCTGTTGCAGGCCTTTTTGCAGCTGCTTTATTTTGAGTGGATTACGAATACGAACCGTACGGAAAAAATCAGGCGCGAAATAAGGAATACCCGTGAACTGCAGGGCCTCACCATCGGAAAAACTATCGCCGATTTGCATGTTGCCGTGGTTCGGAAGACCAATAATGTCGCCGGCATAAGCCTCTTCAACTTGCTCGCGCGATGAGGCCATGAAGGTGACGACAGACGACAACTTTAGCTCGCGATTCAGACGAAGATGCTTGATCTTCATACCGCGCTCGAACCGACCTGAGCATACGCGCAGAAATGCGATTCGGTCACGATGGGCCGGATCCATATTGGCTTGTATCTTGAACACAAAGCCAGAGAATGCAGGCTCGTCTGGTTTGACAAATCGCACACTTGCATCACGCTCGCCAGGTGCGCGCGCCCAATCAAGCAGCGCATCCAGAATTTCACGAACGCCAAAGTTGTTGATGGCAGAACCGAAAAACACCGGCGTCTGCTTGCCTGCTAAAAACGCTTCCAGCGCAAACGGGTGCGATGCACCGTGCACCAATTCGACTTCAGCCCTAAGCTGTGCAATCTCTTGCGGGAACATCTCCTGAAGCCGCGGGTTGTCGATACCCTTAATCACCTCGAAGGTTTGATCGGCACGTTCGCTGCCCGGCACAAACAATAAGATCTCGTCGCGCAGCAGGTGATACACGCCGCGGAAAGTTTTACCCATACCAATTGGCCAAGTCACAGGCGCACATTGAATGCCCAATACCGATTCAACCTCGTCCAACAATTCCAAGGGATCGCGCGTTTCACGATCCATCTTGTTCATGAAGGTGATGATGGGTGTATCGCGCATGCGGCAAACATTCAGCAACTTGATGGTTTGCGCTTCTACACCTTTAGCAGCATCAATCACCATCAGGGCTGAATCAACCGCGGTCAAGACCCGATAAGTGTCTTCCGAGAAATCCTGGTGGCCCGGGGTATCGAGCAGGTTGACCACATGATCACGGTAATCAAACTGCATGACTGAACTGGCGACCGAGATGCCGCGCTGTTTTTCAATCTCCATCCAGTCCGAGGTTGCATGGCGACCGCTTTTTCGCGCCTTGACCGTACCGGCCAGCTGAATCGCGCCGGAGAACAGCAGCAACTTTTCGGTGAGCGTGGTCTTGCCCGCATCTGGGTGGGAAATGATCGCGAATGTCCGGCGGCGCGCCACCTCGCGCGCAATTTGCTCACGCGATGTCGCGCGATTGCGCTCCAGATCATCGGTTTCGGAAGAATCAGTGGCGTGGGTCATCACAGGCAATCGAAAAAAGCGTCAGAGTCTAGCGGCTTCGGCCGGTCAAGTCCAACCGGCTGCTTTTGGGTAGAGCTTACTCGTGTCATTTTGCCATTGTTGGGTTGGGAATCCGATTGACTGAAAGGCGCTCGCAGGAAATTCACGGTACGCGATTTTACGACCAGCACATCCCTCCATTCGTCGAGGCCGCTCTGGACGAGCGCTACGGCAGCTTGTACTCATCCATGCCGCAGCTCGGGCTTTCCAGCCTCGAGGACGTCAGCACCTACGCCGAATGGAGCGGGCTTAGCGTTCGGGAGTTATTTCTTTACCGATGCGAGCGCGGCCGTATTACCGTCATTAATCAAGGCATGCGCATCGACGGTGCTGCTGTGCAGCGCTTCGCTGATGCTGTCTTTGCGCACGAGCAAGGAAGCTATCGACTGCAATTTCATTCGGTACAACCCACCGACCTACACAGCTTGCAGCGCAAGGTATGTCTG
>JBIKUP010000206.1:0-3878 GCA_044347535.1 Burkholderiaceae bacterium | reverse complement strand
CTCTTCCTCGGTCAGTGTGCGCATCTTCTTGCCGACGAATTGCAGCTGACGGCGACGGCCCTCGTGGCTGCTGATCTGCTGGCACTCAAGGATTGCTTCCAGCACATCCTCTGGCATGGGGACTTTTTTAACGCGATCGCGCGGGGCATCGACCAGCGCCTCGCCAAGTTTTTGCAGCGCGGTCATCTCGCGCTTGAGTTGCGACTTGGAGGGGCGTTCGTACTTCTGCTCGAATTCGCTAGACTGGAATCCGACCGCGCCGCGGTTGGCATTGGGCATGGGGACGGCCGATTGAAAAACGCAACGACTGCTATGATAACCGCTTTGATCCTGACCTGAGAGAACCCCGCATGAGCGCTGACATCTTCACCCACACGCAAGAACAGCTGAAAGAAATTGCCGCCGATGTGCTGCGCTTCGCTCAAGAGAAGGGCGCGTCAGATGCGGTAGTCGAGCTGAGCGAAGGGCAGGGGCTGTCGGTCAGCGTGCGCAAGGGTCAGGTCGACACCATCGAGCAGAATAAAGACAAAGGTATCGGCGTCACCATTTTCCTGGGCCAAGGTCGCGCGATCCGACGGGGTAATGCCAGCACCTCGGATTTTTCGTTGCGGTCCTTGAAAGAAACGGTAGACGCCGCTTACGACATCGCGCGCTTCACTGCCGAGGATGATTGCGCCGGACTGCCGGATGAGGAGATGTTGGAGCGCTCGCCCAAAGACCTTGATTTATTTCATCCTTGGACGATTAACGCGGATCAGGCAGTGCAAATCGCGCTGCGCTGTGAGGCAGCGGCATTTGCCGTCGATAAGCGAATCACCAATAGCGAAGGCGCTGGCGTATACGCGCAACAGTCACATTTTGTGTTGGCCAATTCACGCGGCTTCATGGCGGGCTATCCGTACACCCGCCACTCAATCTCAGTGTCGCCGATTGCAGGCAAAGGCCAGCACATGCAGCGCGATGATTGGTATACCTCTGACCGAAACCCGCAGCGACTGGCTGAGCCGGAAGCCGTTGGGCGCTACGCTGCTGAGCGTGCATTGGCGCGACTGAATGCGCGCAAGCTGGATACCCGCAAGTGCCCGGTGCTGTTCGAAGCACCGCTGGCAGCCGGATTGCTCGGCGCTTTTGTGCAGGCGGTGTCGGGTGGTGCTTTGTACCGTAAATCTACTTTCCTGACCGAATCTATCGGTACGCAGGTATTTGGCGACGATATTCGTATCGTCGAGGATCCCTCGATACGAAGCGCGACCGGCTCTGCGCCGTTTGATGAGGAAGGTGTTCGCGTACAGGCACGTGATGTGGTGAGCGGCGGAATTGTGCAAGGCTATTTCTTGTCGACTTACTCTGCGCGCAAGCTGGGCATGAAAACCACTGGCAACGCGGGTGGCTCCCATAACATGCAGATACTCTCGTCGCGTACTCGCGCTAGCGATGATTTTGTAGCCATGCTGAAAAAAATGGGCACTGGCTTACTCGTCACCGAATTACTCGGGCATGGCGTCAACTATGTCACTGGGGATTACTCCCGCGGCGCTTCGGGCTACTGGGTAGAGAATGGTGTGATCCAATACCCAGTCGAGGAGATAACGATTGCGGGCAACTTGCGGGACATGTTCAAAGACATCGCAGCGATCGGCAGCGATGTACTGGTACGTGGTACGAAATCGACAGGTTCGATTCTGATTGGCAGTATGACGATCGCCGGTGCCTGAGTTCCTTCAATCAACGGATACGTTCTTTTTGTGGTTGAGAAGTTTGGTCACCGAATCTTAATAGCGATAACCGACCCAGCTTGCGTTCCAGCAAGCTGATGGTCCTCAAGGCCAGCCATTGAGGCATCTTCAACCCGCAGAACTGCGGCGTCCGGCGGATGACCCACTTCCTTTTGAATCTTTGCCGCCTCTGCGCGGCATTTGCTGCGCGTTTACAACGCCCTCCCCTCAGATACGCTTTTTTCGATAGTCGAGAGAAACTTTGATTGCATGGGGAGAAATGTTGCAGGTAGTGCGTTTAAACAACATCGGGAATTTTGTTATGAAATAGCTATTGCCCGTCTCGGAGCCCCCCTCCTAAAATTGCCAAGGTTTTAATAAACCTCGCTAGCGTGCTGCGCCGGTCGGTGTGCTGGTTCCAGACTAAATACCAGGCAAATAGGGGACCCTTCATGAAACGTCGTTCATTCCTTTCCGGCGCTGCGGCCGGCGTGGCTGCCGGTATCGCCAGCGCGCCAGCCATCGTTCAGGCCAACACCACGATCAACTGGCGGTTGGCATCCAGCTTTCCCAAATCACTCGACACCATTTTCGGTGCGGCCGAGATCATGGCTAAGCGCGTGTCAGCGCTTACTGATGGCAAATTCAATATTCGCGTGTTTCCGGGCGGTGAACTTGTTCCCGCCCTACAGGTGATGGATGCAGTGCAAGCCGGTACTATCGAGATGGGCCATTCGGCGTCGTACTACTACTTCGGCAAAGACGCGACCTTTGCTTTTGATACCGCCGTTCCGTTTGGTCTTACCGCACGTCAGCAGACCGCTTGGATGGATCAAGGCGGTGGCCGCCAACTGATGCGTGATTTTTTTGCAGAGTATGGCGTGGTCAACTTCATGGGGGGCAATACTGGCTGTCAGATGGGCGGCTGGTTCCGTCGTGAGGTAAAGACACCCCAGGATTTGCACGGTTTAAAGATGCGGGTAGGTGGTTTCGCTGGCCGTGTGATGCAAAAGCTGGGCGTGGTACCGCAGCAAATTGCCGGTGGTGACATCTATCCTGCATTAGAAAAAGGCACGATCGATGCCGCCGAGTGGATTGGTCCGTATGACGACGAGAAGCTAGGTTTCAATAAGGTCGCTCCGTTCTACTACACCCCGGGTTGGTGGGAGCCCAGCGCGCAGTTATCGTTCTACGTCGCCAAAAAAGAATGGGACAAACTGCCGAAGGAATATCAGGCAGCGCTTGAGGTGGCCACCTATGAGGCGCACGTCGCGATGCAGGCGATGTACGATGCACGTAACCCAACCGCACTGGCACGCCTAATGAAAAATGGCGTCAAATTGCGTACGTTCTCGAAAGCGATTCTCGACGCTTGCTATGAAGCAGCACAAGAGGTGATCGAAGAAGAAGCTTCGAAGAACGCGAAGTTTAAAAAAGTACTGGAGCCATGGCGCCGCTTCCATCAGGATCAGAACAACTGGTATTCGGTCGCCGAGTCGCCAGTACAGTCTTACCTGATTGGGCGTCGAAAGTCCTGATTCAATCAGCCGGTGAATAAAGAAAGCCCGCATAAGCGGGCTTCTTTTTTGCAGCCGCCCTAAGAGGAAAAGGCGGCTGCGAGGGGAAGTAGGGTTGATCGCTTACTTCTTCATTGGCTCTACTGAAAAATCCAACTTTAGATCGCTGCCCGAGCTAGTCTCAGCGGAGAAATCAATACTCGGTATCTCTGCAGCACTATCGGTGCCCATATCGATGTTCAGTTCGATCTGTTCTTTCATATCGGTTTTATTGGCGACCGAGATCATGCTCGGGAAGATGATGATGAGTGCGACCATGATCACCTGAATACCGACGAAAGGCACAGCGCCCCAGTAGATATCGCTGGTCTTGACCTTCTTCGGTGCCACCGAGCGCAGATAAAACAATGCAAACCCAAAAGGAGGATGCATGAAGGAGGTCTGCATATTCACCGATAGCAAGACGCCGAACCAGATCAGATCAATACCCATCTTTTCTGCGACCGGGCCAACCAGCGGCACCAGAATGAAAGCTAGCTCGAAGAAGTCGAGGAAGAACGCTAAGCCAAAGAACAGCAGGTTTACGACAATCAGAAAGCCTACTTGCCCACCCGGGAGTGAACTCAGTAGGTGCTCTACCCATAGA
>JBIKUP010000140.1:0-4942 GCA_044347535.1 Burkholderiaceae bacterium | reverse complement strand
AGCGAGGTATCACCAAGACGAACTGCGTCGCCTTTGGTTGGGCCATACATGGCGGCATAGTCGCGCCTCGTCATCTTTGCCATCAGCTTCGCTCCGCAGAATGTCGCGCCCGTTCAGCGCGACCTTTGGGTTATTGGATACCAGCGTTCTTTATGCAGCGGGCTTATGCGCCCTTGAAGCCTTGTTTTCTTGCCGCCTCGATTGCGGCCGCCTTACGGTCGTCGCCGGTAGCGCCATCGGTGAGGCTGTTTAAGCCATAAATCTCACGACTGCCACCGAAGGTCGTTAGCGTGAATTCTTTCGCCTCACCGGGCTCAAAACGAACCGCCGTACCCGCCGGAATATCAAGTCGCATACCGAACGCAGCAGCGCGATCGAATTCAAGCGCTTTATTCACTTCAAAGAAATGGAAATGACTACCGATTTGTATCGGACGGTCGCCGGTATTCGTCGCGCGCAGCACGATCTTGGGTCTGCCTACATTCAGCTCAATATCACCTTCGGGTGTGATGATCTCGCCTGGCACCACACTCTCTATCTGTTGCTTACCAGCGCGAATCGGATCATGCACCGTCACCAACTTTGTACCGTCGGGAAAAGTGGCTTCCACTTGAAGTACCGGCATCAGTGACGGCACACCGGGCATAACATCGTCAGCGTTGAGTATCGTAGAGCCAAACGAGATTAACTCGGCAACCGAACGGCCCTCACGTGCGCCCTCGAGGATCTCGTCAGCAATAATCGCGGTGGCTTCCGGATAGCTCAGCTTTAAACCTTTATTGCGGCGCTTGCGCGCAATTTCTGCCGAGGTATAAATCGTGAGTCGCTCAAGTTCGGTCGGCGTAAGCAGCATGAAGCCTCCGTATAAAGTATTTAGTTGGCAAACAAACGCGCATCATGAACCTCATGACGCATCGCGGCGATTTCAGTCGCTGGGGTGTACGCGTGAAAATCAAAACCTTGTGCGCTCGTCATCGCAGCTGCTAATGGCGTAGATAACAATTGAACGACCGTACTACGTACTCGTAGCAATACCCGCTGCGCATCAAGGTGACCGATCACGCCAAGGCGCAATGCCGCACTCACCGAGCCGGTGCATAGCAGATGCGCAGAGATAGCGCGTGCGTCTTGTTCAGACATACCCATCGCCCACCACACCAGACCCTGCGCTACCGGCAAATGACCAAAGGCTTTTTTTTCTGCGATCAGCGCGCGATAGGCTGAGGCTTGGGTAGTATCCAATTTCTCGTGCACGCTGAGAAGGGCACCGCCGGCACGACGCGAGCCATCACGCAATTCGGTCGCTAGACTCATCGCCTCTACCTCAGCATCAATCTCGACTAATACAGCGAGATCACCTGCAGCGCGATGCGCCAATACCAGCGCAGGCGCTTCCATCGAGGCCCACCGATAGCGCAACTGACCCTCGACGAATGTCGCGAGTGTCTCAGCATCTTTCACTTCTCGGTCGGCGTACAAGGTTTCCAACCCTTGCGAGAATGAGATCGCTCCACTCGGAAAAAAGCTATCCGCGTGCTGTAGCGCACTCAGTTGGCTGACAATATCAGTGGCTGTGGACATGTCTCGCCCGACCATCAGATAAAAACGGCGCCAACCGCTCGAGATAACTCGCCGCTTCGCCTTGCATAGCAATCTCGATGACATCGCCTGCAAATCGTACGGTCCAATGCATGTTGCCTGAGAAGTAGCCGATCTCGAGTGCCGCTGCAGTATCACGCGGCTGTATCCGCAACCAATCTGGCTCTTGGGTGCGCACGACCACCGCGCGTTCCTCGGTCAGCAGCACCACCGCACCATCATAAAGTTGTGCCGAGCGATCTAGCATCAGCGCACATTCGGTGCCGGCATCGGTTACGACACGCAAGCGACGGCGCTGTGTATCTTCTTCAGATAGCGTGATGGTCTCGACCCGACCATGATGCTCAAGGTGATGTAATTGATCGGCGATGACCGGGTCAGTTACCGGCCCGACAACTTCTAGTAGTTTTAGCATGAGGCGGTCGGTAGAATGAAAATCCTTGTGTCGAAAAGCAAGTTTCGCTAAGGTGAGTCTACCGAACAGGGGGCTTGCCGGCAACAAAAACGGCATTAAAACCGAGAGAGTTTTTGGTGTTTATATCCTCACGCATTACACCCCATTTATCATGATGATAATCACCTGAGTCTGAGCGAAACCATGCGGCTACATCGCGATTCAACAGCCCTGCTAGTGGTAGATATTCAAAGCCGTTTAGCACCTGCCATGCACCAATCCGAGGCAACTATTCAAACAAATAGCGCCTTGATCCAAGCCGCCCGCAGACTGGAGATTCCGATCTTCGCTAGCGAGCATTGTGCCGAAAGAATTGGGCCAACCGTCCCCGACTTGCGGGCACTACTGAGAGACGAGGAAATCCTCCACAAGCGGCATTTCTCATGTGCCGATGATGCTGCCATCATGCAAACACTCAAGCGCCTCGGCAAAAGCCAGATCGTGGTTACTGGCATGGAGGCCCATGTATGCGTACTGCAAACGGTACTGGGCTTGGCAGAGCACGGATACAAACCATTTTTTGTCGCCGATGCAGTCGCTTCGCGGCACGCTCAGAATAAAGAACTCGCTGCGCATCGCTTGCGGCAGCAGGGAGTGCCGGTTATCTCGACCGAGATGGCCCTATTTGAATGGATGGGTCATGCAGATCATCCGGCCTTCCGCGACATTCTTGGTCTGGTCAAAAGCCTTTGACTGATGCCACTAACGGGATTTATGAGCGCGGTTTTTTTACGCTCAATATTTCATTGGCATTGATAATCGAGCGTGCAATCTCTTCGGCCGTCACGCGCTTCTGCATCGCCTGCTCGCGAATCACACGGTAAGCCTCTTCCTTTGAAATACCATGCTGCGTGCAGAGAATCTCTTGCGCCTCGGTGATCTGACGCGCTCCGCGCAACTTTGCCTCCAACTGGGCGATACGCTTCTGCTGTTTTTTGACCGTGTCATGCCAGTCACGCGCCAGTACCAGTACCGATAACAAACCAAACGAACGCACCGGTGACGCTACAGTGGCGATCGCGCCAAGTCGAAGTACAGCTTCAATCAGGGTCGGGTTTTCGTAAGCGATCACAGCAATCACTGGTGGTGCTTCTTCACGGTTACACCATGTGAAATCCGCATCAAGCATGTCCGGTGACAACGCTAGAAACACTACGTCAGTACCCTCCGGCAAATCGGGAAGCGGCGGCCAAAAAGCCTGCACCTGACAACCGATACGCTCTAACTGCCGGGTCAATCCCTGACCGTCCTGATCACGTGGGTGAAACACGCAGACACGCAGTGAACGCAGGTCGCGCAAAATCTGTGGCGCCTCGCGTACGACGCGCGTGGTAGACCGCGTCGGTGTCTTTGGCTTGACCATTAATCCTGCAGGGTCTCGAGGGCCAGCGTCCAATCGCCCAACGAATGCGTGACCAAATAAGGGTCAGGTACAACTGCATTCTTCGATGCGCGCACGATAGCAAACTCGCCCTTTGAGTTGACCCGACCGATACGTGGATACAAATGCGTGTGATGATTAGTCGGTTCAACCCGCACTCGGCCCTGCGGCGCGAGAAATTCACTTTCAAGAATTTGGGGCATCAAGACAGGCACACTATCGGTACCTGCGCCGAGCATCGCATTGGCGAACAGGTGAACCTGAAAATATGCAGCCTCCCAGCATGCATTGGGTCGAATCTCATCACCGAATCGATCACGGAAACGCTGTAGTACACGATGATTTTCAGCAGAGTCAATTGAGGTGAAGTACGGCGCTGCCGTAAAGTGTCCCGCCGCAGCCGCCGTACCCATTTGTGCGACTTCAACCTCAGAAGTCGTAAGACTCGCTATGGGCATTGATTTCGGATCCAGACCTGCTTCAGCGTAGGCGCGATAGAGATGCTGCGTCGCATCGCCAACCACGGTAGAAAAGATGAAATCCGGCTGCAACTCCTTGATCTCGGCGACGATACTTTCAAAGTCCTTCGGACCCGCATTTAACGGCACATAGCGTTGTGCAACTACACTACCACCAGGACGCTGATGAACCAGATCCGACATGATCCGGTTCGACTCATACGGATAAATATAATCTGATCCAACTAAATAAACCTGACCGCCAAACATGGACATCATAAAGTCTGCGAGCTGCACACTATTTTGATTTGGTGCGGCACCAGTGTAGATGATGTTGTTCGAGAACTCGAAGCCTTCGTAGAGGGTCGCGTAGAACAGAATTCGATTATATTTCTCAACAATCGGTGTCACTGCCTTGCGCGTACTCGACATATAGCAGCCGAAAATCACATTGACATTGTCAATGGCTACCAGGCGCTCGGCCAAGTTGCGGAACTGGTAAGGGTCTGAGGCTGGATCGTATTCGATGGCGACGATCTCGCGCCCATCGATTCCACCGTGGTCATTAATCTCTTCGATAGCCAGCAGCGTTCCCAGCCGCTGCGATGACTCAATCGCCGAAGTCACGCCGGTCCGCGAGTACAAGACACCAACTTTGACCGGATCTTTATTCGCCATGTTTATTGTTCCAACAAATCAGCAATACAGCTTTTAAATTTAATCAATTTTTTCAGCGCGCAGCAATCTGGGCTAGCGTTCGCGTCAACTGGATGGGCAGCGAAAGCGCTTTATCAACAATAGTATAGTTGCGAGCACCGAAAATCTTTTTCATATACGCACCAGCAGCTTTATCTAAGGTGAGACCAAAAACCGTAACGCCTTTCATACCCAAATAATGTACCGCATGACGCGCATCTTCGACCAGATAATCCCTATCAACGACATCAATATCCGATGGCTCACCATCTGTGACCAGCAGCAAGATTCTCTTCTCTGCTCGTTGCTGAAATAAGCGGAACCCGGCATGCCTCAAGGCGGCACCCATCCGCG
>JBIKUP010000032.1:0-9240 GCA_044347535.1 Burkholderiaceae bacterium | reverse complement strand
CCGCGTCGATAGCGAGCCTTGCTGACGCATCAGCACTCGACGCTGCGAGTCACCATACGGCTCGTCGAATTCTTTCAGCCGCAGATAATGAACCTTTTCACGACCATCTGAATGAAAGCCATCAATCGCGAGCCGGTCATAATCGGTATCTATAGATTGTGACAAAAGGTCTGCCGCCTGTTTCTCTACATCCAATATCGAGGTGAAACCCTTTACTCGATCATTAGTCGACTCGGAAAGATCGACCAACAACAAAATAGAAGCATGTCGACGCCGCTTACCCGGCCGCTGAAAAATCCTCGGATCCGGTGTGATCCGTGCGCGCCAACTAATCCGGCTCTCGACGGCTGCATTCAAGTCCAGCGATTCACCTTCGTGCTGACGGCGCAACCTAACGCCACGATCGAGGGTACGTGAACGGGTGTCGAGCGATACGCCGCGTACTAGGCTACGTTGGCGACCATTAGAAATAATCTCGGTAGCGTCGCGCGCTAGACGATCATGTACGGTAGCCCACGCATCACGCAGCAGATTTTCACGATAATCCCACTCGGGATAAATAAAGCGCTGACCCGGTGGCTGCTCAATCGGTGAGACATGCATCGCTGTCTCGGCTTCCTGATCAGTCGCCTCTATCTGTACTGAAGAACGCGACAAACTTTCTTCGGGCGGCGTATCGGGTGGTGCGTCTAGCTCGAATTCCCAAAGGAAGCTGTTGTCATCGCGATAGGCGGGTTGTACCGCATATAGGTCTTGCACGAAGCGCACGCGCATCTGCCCGAGGTCATTGCCCAGTATTTTTCCAACCTCGGCGAAACGCTCAGGATCATCCAGCCCCAGCGCCGCTTCTGCCTCAAATAGTTCGCGCCCCTTGTTTACCCAGTGGTTCTGATCTTGATAATCAGGATCATGCAGAGCGCGTGATAAGCGGGCTGCGAGCGAAAAGAAAGTGAGCTCATTATTCTCACCATGGGCAGTATGGAAGCAGCTCCAGAGTGACCATAGTCCGGGAAAGCGCTGAATTGCTAATCGCTCGACGCGCGCATCTTCGATCAAGGACAGCACCGCGATCAGTAAAGGCTTTTTTTTGCCTGCCGGCTGGTGACGTGGTGAGTACTGCAGGTGAGCCAATGCATGGGCCACTGCGGCACGATAAATATTTCCTCGCGTAGCGCCATCCCAAGCGAGATAGTGATCGGGCAATAACAAGGTGCCTTGGCTGATAACCGGGCGCAGCGGCAGCGCATTCAAGCTACGCTGACGGCGAGCCGCGAGCGATAAATCAGCTTGACCGAATCCGGTGGTGAAGTACTGCAGCGCATGACGCGCGCGCTCGAAAGAAGTGCCTTTGGCTTCAGCCACCATCGCCTGTGCTGCTGCGGCATCTTCCAGACGGAAGTAAGCGGCAAGTTGCCCCGGATGGTTTGCGTAGAGCCGCATCCCAGTCAGTATCCAGCGCCGCAAACCACCGACATCTAACGAGTTCAGTAGAAAACCAAGGTGAGAGCCGAGGGCAGGCTCCAGACCAGGTGCTGCCTGCGCAGCATCCTTCAGTAGCGCTGTCAGCTCTTCTTCTGTGCCGGGATTACGCAGTCGCGGTGGCAATGAAGACAGCGCATCCGACAACGCGGGATGCAAGACATCAGCAGCGGCCTGGTCAGATACCGAAGTAAGCATCGATGAACCCATCGAGTGCCGAGAGCATATCGGGATCGTCAGTGATCGGCCGCGCCATCGCGAGTCGGCATGCCTCTCGCGCAGAAATACCGGCATGGATCAGTGCACCAGCGTGAATCAGCATGCGGGTTGAAATCCCTTCTTCCAACCCACGGCCACGCAAGGCACGTGAGCGGTGTGCGATGCCCACCAACTTGTTGGCGATCTCTGTAGCCACACCACTCTCATGCGCGACGATGTCGGTTTCGATTTTTTCTTCCGGATAGTCGAAATCGAGCGCACCAAATCGCTGTTTGGTCGATTGCTTCAAATCTTTCGTCAGACTTTGATAGCCGGGGTTATACGACACCACGAGCTGAAAATCTGGATGCGCATGAATTAGCTCACCCCGTTTGTCGAGTGGCAGCGTGCGGCGATTATCTGTCAGCGGGTGAATAATGACCGTGGTGTCTTGACGTGCTTCTACTACCTCATCGAGATAGCAGATCGCGCCGTAACGCGCTGCAATCGTCAGTGGACCATCGTGCCAGACAGTACCATTGGCATCTAGCAGAAAGCGTCCGATCAAATCGGAAGCGGTCATGTCCTCGTTGCAGGCGACGGTGATCAAGGGGCGCTGCAAGCGCCACGCCATGTGTTCCATGAAGCGAGTCTTGCCGCAGCCTGTCGGCCCTTTTAATACCATTGGCATCCGCAAGCGGTAGGCCGCTTCGAATAGTTCGATCTCGTTTCCTGCGCTTAGATAATAAGGCTCAGACGAGATGTAGTAAGGCTGAATTAGGTCGTTCATCGGCGGGAGTCAAAAATGCACGCCCCAAGAAGAGGAGATTGGGGCGTGCAAACGGAGTCACCGAAGCTTAACGGTGGGCTGTAGCCTTATTCGGGATTCCCTCAATTGGGGCATCCTCGGTTCCGGGCGTATCACGCGTGAGGGCCTCAACCATCTTGCGTGTGCCTTCCGGATCATTGACCCACTTGCCGTAGAACTCATACGGACATGCAGCAACACCATTCGCGTCTTCGCCGGAATTGATCTTGCCGGTGTAGCCACGGTGTAGCAGCTTGTACAAGTGGTTGTTGGATTGGCCGTTCTTACGGGCGTCACGAATCAGTGATACCGACAATTCAGCATACTGAATGCCCATCTCTTCTTCAGCGCACTCACCCAGCGTACGGCCGTCGAAGCCGACGATCGCCGAGTGACCGAAGTAGGAGTACACGCCGTCGAAGCCAGCCGCGTTGGCAACTGCCACATAGCTGTTGTTGGCCCAGGCCATCGCCTTCGCCATGGTGATCTGCTGTTCCTTGGCCGGATACATATAGCCCTGGCAGCGCACGATCAATTCAGCACCTTTCATGGCGCAATCACGCCAGATTTCCGGATAGTTACCGTCATCGCAGATGATCAAGCTGATCTTCATGCCTTTCGGTCCATCGGATACATAGGTGCAATCGCCTGGATACCAGCCCTCGATTGGCACCCACGGCATGATCTTGCGATACTTTTGCACGATCTCGCCCTTGTTGTTCATCAGGATCAGGGTGTTGTAAGGCGCTTTGTTAGGATGCTGCTCGTGACGCTCACCTGTCAGCGAGAACACGCCCCACACATTCGCCTTGCGGCAGGCGGCCGCGAAAATTTCAGTCTCTTCACCGGGAACGGTCGACGCGGTTTCGTACATCTCTTTCGAGTCGTACATGATGCCGTGTGTCGAATACTCCGGAAAAATCACCAGGTCCATGCCTGGTAGACCCTGCTTCATGCCGATCAGCATGTCGCCGATCTTGCGTGCGTTGTCCAGCACCTCAGCTTTGGTATGAAGGCGAGGCATTTTATAGTTGACTACCGCCACCCCAACGCAGTCTTTGCTACTCGCAATATCACCGTGTCTCATGTCTGCTCTCCCTTTCTTCAAAAATTGATACAACCCACCATGAGCTTTTCATCTGAAAAGCTCAATTTAAAAACCCATCGCGCCTAGCCTTCAACAAAGGCAGAAGCAGGATGAATCATTCGATCAGATAGTCAGCAACGCGTGTACGCGACTATCGTCCAAGTCCTGTTTGGTTGCTTCATAAACCACAGCGCCTTTCTCGAGAATCAGAAAGCGATCCGCGACCACCTTGGTAAATGACAGCACCTGCTCGCTCACAATCAACGAGAAATTTTTCTTTTGTTTCAGTTCCACTAGCTTGTGCGCCAACTCTTTGATGATGGAGGGCTGTATACCCTCAGTCGGCTCATCCAGAATTAGCACCTTCGGGTCATTCACCAGCGCGCGCGCAATCGCAAGCTGCTGCTGCTGACCACCGGACAGATTGCCACCTTTCCGGTTACGCATTTCAAGCAGGACTGGGAAAAATTCGTAAATCTCATCAGGAATACCCCGACGCTTATCGAGCATGCCAGCGAGGATGTTTTCTTCCACTGTGAGGTACGGAAAAATCATACGGCCCTGCGGCACATAACCAAAGCCACGCGCAACCCGATCATGCGGTGCCAACCCCGCCACCGATTGGCCATCGAAACTAACATCGCCCGATCCCACTTTGAGTAAACCAATAATGGTTTTAAGCAGTGTGGTTTTACCCATGCCGTTGCGCCCCATGAGCGCCACTGACTCGCCATGACTAACGCTAAAGCTCAAGTCATGGATTACATGACTTTTGCCGTAGTAAACATTCAGTTTTTCAACAGAAAGCAAGATTTTCTCCAGAAGGGATGCTGATATCGAGATCAGTGTCCTAGGTAAACCTGTTTAACCTGCTCGTCTTCTTGCACTTTTTCGAGCGTGCCCTCTGCCAGCAGCTTGCCTTGATGTAAAACGGTTACCTTCTTTGCGACCATTTTTACAAAGGCCATGTCATGCTCGATCACAATAATGGAACGACCACGTGAAATTTCATTGAGTAGCGCCGCTGTTTTTTCGCGCTCCTTAGCGCTCATACCAGCAACAGGCTCATCAAGCAGAATCAGTTCAGGGTCTTGCATCAGCAGCATGCCGATCTCCAGCCACTGCTTTTGGCCGTGCGAGAGAATCGCCGCCGTATCATCAAGATGATCACCGAGAAAAATCTTATTGGCGACCTCATGAATCTTTTGCGTAATGCTGTCAGTACGCTGAAAAAACACTGAGCCCAATACGCCCCGCGGATTCGGATGAGAAATTTCCAAATTTTCGAACACCGTCAGCTGATCGTAGACCGATGGCGTCTGAAATTTCCGCCCGATACCCAAACGGGTAATCTGGTACTCCATCAGCTCTGTGATGTCGGTATCTTTAAAAAGGATCTTGCCACCAGTCGGCTTTGTCTTTCCACAGATCATATCGAGCAAGGTTGTCTTGCCCGCACCGTTCGGGCCGATCACGCAATGCAGCGCGTCTGGTTCCAGATAGAAGTTGAGACCATCGACCGCTTTGAAGCCGTCGAACGACACGGTCAGGTCTTCAATCTGGAGAACAAATTTGTTTGACATAGGTTTCGCTTTGCTCAGTTCTTGCTGCCGTCTTGCTTGTTTCTTAAATCCCGCACCCAAGTAAGCAACCCAACGATGCCGTTCGGTAGATACATGACCACGAATACGAACAGGAAACCAATAAAGTAAACCCACAGCGTGGCAAAGTTTTCGGAGAACACAGTTTTTGCTGTACCCACCAGCATAGCGCCGAGTACTGCACCCACCAGTGACAATCGTCCGCCAACCGCTGCGTAGATCACCATCTCGATCGAGGGCACAATGCCCACCAGTGATGGTGAGGCCAAGCTTTGCTGAATCGTGAACATCGCGCCGCCAATGGATGAGAACACCGCAGCAATCGCGAAGATAAATGCTTTGAATAATGCTGGGTTATAGCCAGAGAAGCGCACCCGATCCTCGTTATCACGGATGGCAATCACCACTCTGCCCAATCGGCTGTTCAGCACAAATCCGCACACCAACATACCCAGCAATAGCAACGACACCGTGACGTAGTACATCATCACCTTGGCCGAATCCGAATCAAGGTTGATACCCATGAATGTGCGGAAGTCGTTAATGCCATTCACACCACCGGTAACGCCCTGCTGGCCGATAATCATGATGGCCAGAATCGCCGACAGCGATAACGTGACAATCGAGAAGTACACCGAGCCTATGCGACGACGGAACGCTGCGTAGGAAAAGACAAACGCCAACACCGCCGGCAAGATCACGATTGCTGGCAAAGTAAACCAGACATAGTTGAACGGCTCCCACCAGAATGGCAGTGCTTCAACGCTGTTCCAGACCATGAAATCGGGCAGATTAGAGCCGAAGAACGCAGACAAAGCTTGCGCTGAGCTATCCGAATTGGTTGCCTCGAGTTTGAGGAACATCGCGAGCATGTAGCTACCGAGGCCAAAGAAGAAGCCTTGACCCAAACTCAGAATGCCACCATAGCCCCAAATGAGAACAATGCCGACCGCTGAGAAGGCCAACGACAAATACTTCGCTGCCAAACCAAGACGGAAAACATTCAGCGTAAAAGGTAGAACCAGCAGCAGAATCAGCGCAATAACTACGAAGCCGATCCTGCTCAGTCCGACCTCGGCATGCGAGGGACCGAAAAACCTGTCGAGCAATTTCATGCTTAGCGCCTAACCTTTTGTGAGAACAGCCCATTCGGCCGGAAGAATAGAACCGTGATGACCGCAGCAAGAATCGCTGCCCGCGCCATCGAGCCACTTAAACCAAATTCAAGCCAGGATTGCATCTGACCGATGATGAATGCGGAGAGCACCGTGCCGAGCAAACTCTCAACGCCACCGAATACCACCACGATAAATGTATCGACGATGTACGCCTGGCCTGTAGTTGGACCAGTAGACGCAAGCATGGTGAATACACTACCCGCGATACCTGCCAGCCCACTGCCAACTGCAAACGTAGTTGCATCCACTTTTTGGGTGTTGATACCCACCGCGCTGGCGATCGGACGATTCTGCGTCACAGCGCGGATGGAAATACCCCAGTGGGTTCGGTACAGCAGATAAAAGACGAATAGCAGCGTGAAAACCGCCAAGCAGATAATGAACAAGCGCGATAGCGGCAGCGCAACGCCTTCCGAAATATTCACCGCGCCTTGCAGCCAACTCACGGTTGGCACTTCAACTTCACGCGGATTAATAAACTGGCGGAACAGCTGCTGCATGATCAGACTGACACCCCACGTCGCCAACAAGGTGTCCAGTGGCCGGTGGTATAGGTGTCGTATCAGGCCTCGTTCCAGCAAATAGCCGACAGCGCTGGTGACAATGAAGGCCAAAACAATGCCGACAAAGACAAAGCCATCCATCAGACTGGGCAGGAACGCCTGAAAAAATTTTGCGGTCGCGTAGGTGCAGTAAGCGCCTAGCGCCATGAACTCGCCGTGCGCCATATTAATGACGCCCATCAGGCCAAAAATAATGGTCAGCCCGAGTGCCATCAGCATCAGCACTGTGAAAATAGAGAGTCCCGTGAAGGACTGCATTACAAACGCGTCAAATGACATGTGGAGAGCCGGGTAACGTTAACGCCAGAAGTTACAGGACCCCGAACCACCCCGACCGCCACGCATTAGCGTGGCGATGGTCGGGGTAATTTAGGGAAAGTCGAGTGAACTCGACCCGAAGAATTACAGTTTCGGGAACGGATTCGGCTCGATCAGCTTCGACTCATAGATCATGTCGACTTGACCATCTGCACGGAACGCACCGATACGCGCATGCTTCCACAGGTGATGGTTCGACTGGTGGAACTTGACCTTGCCCTCTGGACCATTGATCTCGAGGTTCGACGAAGCAGCAACCACTTTGGCGACATCAAAGCTCTTCGCTTTTTCAGCCGCTTTTGCCCACAGCAGTACGGAGGTGTAGCCGCAAGCCAGCGTATCGCCGGTGACGCGATCGGCGCCATACTTCTTCTTGAACTCAGAGACAAACTTCTTGTTCTCTGGGTTGTCGAGACCTTGGAAGTAGCCCATGCAAGTCAGTGTGCCTGCGGTGTTGGCTGCGCCGATACCCGACACTTCCTCTTCCGATACCGCCAGCGAGAGCACGGTCTGATTCTTGCCGTTGATGCCAGCTGCAGTCAGCTGTTTGAAGAACGCAACGTTCGAACCACCCACCACGCAGTTCAGGATGACATCTGGTTTCGCAGCCTTGATCTTGTTGATCTCGGACGAGAACTCGATGTGACCGAGTGGGTAGTAACCCTCACCGACCAACTTGCCACCGAGGCGTGCCAGGGTTGCTTTCGCGATCTTGATGGTGGTACGTGGCCAGATGTAGTCTGAGCCGATCATGTAGAAGGACTTGCCCTTGTTCGCATACAGCCACTCCATCGCAGAAATGACTGACTGCGTCGCTTCCTGTGCGGTGTACATGATGTTAGGGGATTGCTCGAGACCCTCGTAATACGTTGGGTAGTACAGCAGGCCATTCAGCTTCTCGAACACTGGCAGCACTGCTTTGCGGGAGGCGGAGGTATAGCAACCCATCACCGCTGCAACCTTGTCTTTTTCGAGCAGTTTGCGCGCTTTCTCGGCGAAGGTCGGCCAGTCGCTGGCACCGTCTTCGATCACAGGCTCGATCAGCTTGCCCATCACGCCGCCAGCTTTATTGACTTGCTCGATAGCCAGCATCTCTGCATCTACCACTGATTTCTCAGCGATCGCAATCGTGCCGCTCAGAGAATGCAGAATACCGACCTTGACTTTGTCGGCAGCAGCGACCTCACGTGAGAACAACATGGTTCCCGGGATAACGCCAGCAATGGCGGCTGCGGTAACGCCGAGCTTGCCGATGGCTTCACGGCGGGACAGACTTTCCAGCGTGCTCGGATCTCTTGTTTTGTTGGACATTTTTACCCCTTAGGTTGGTTGGTAACTTCAATGAAAATGCCTTCAGGCATATGCTTCTGCTCAGGTTCGGGCCAGGTGCAGCTCTGTGTCCTCTACCTTTTGGTTCAAGAACGACAACACGTGAACAACCATCACAAACACTTCGGCAATCGCCGCCGCAGGCACTTCATCGACATGCAAAAAAAATGCCCAGACGAGTTCGCACTCAATCTGGGCAGTTTTGCCGATAAGCCTTTCAGGCAGTTTTGGCTGATAGGCTTCGTATTGTGATCCTGCCATATTGCAGGATTGTTGGAGAGTACGATGCCAAAAAATCTTTTGTCAATATCCCGCGCCAAAACTCTTGGCGATTTTTGAAAAGAAATTTTTAATCCGTTTTTCAGCGAAGCTGAATCAATTTAACCGCTGCACCGCAACAGAGCGAACCCGATTTCACTGAGCGATATTGAGGCAAACTGCGAGCGTACGCACCAAATCGGACAGATCATGTGGCTTATCAAAATTTAATCGTTATGCATAAACCCATGGCCTAACATACATCAAATATGACAACTCATCATCCTTAATGACAACTCAATATCTTTAATGACAACTGATTATCTTTAATGACAACGCATCATCATTATTCAACCAGGCATGAGTTCGCCCCAACAGCTGATTCAGCGCTGAACGCTTCGGCAGAGTTCAAACAGATGCA
>JBIKUP010000205.1:0-3913 GCA_044347535.1 Burkholderiaceae bacterium | reverse complement strand
TTAGCGCTAGTTACTACCGCATGCTCGCGCGCCACCAAGATGGCAAGATCACGGACCTCATGCGGCACTCTCAGCCGCTTGCAGAGCTGCTCGACGATAGCCACGCCACGTGCGTTCGGAGCCAGCTCGCTCGAGTGCTCGGTGTTGATCGGCGCGAGACCGAGATGCGGCACGAGCACAGCAAAACGCGTGGGCAGTGCTAGGTCGTGCGCAGCGGCGACATCCAGCACGCGCAGAGCGTGTGCAAAGCAATCCGTATCCTTTTCATGATTGATTGCAGGTGTTTTTGAAAGCGCTTCTGGCAATAGAACGCCGATGAGCTCATGCAGCTCAGGCAGGATGCGCGCCAGCGCGCCACAATCACGCAGCACCGACAACATGCGCGATGGCTTATCCTCGGCCAGCCCGCGCGAGATTTCTTGCCAGACCCGCTCAGCTACCAAGGCATCGACTTCACCAGAGTCGACCATCTGACGCATCAGCGCCATGGTTTCCGGTGCAACTGAAAACTCGACGAATCGTGCTGTAAGGCGAGCGACTCGTAATATGCGTACCGGGTCTTCAGCAAACGCTGGCGACACATGACGAAACACACGTGCTTCGATATCAGCGCGTCCACCGTAGGGGTCGATCAGCGTGCCGTCTACATCTTGCGCAATAGCGTTGACGGTGAGATCGCGCCGCTGCAAGTCTTGTTCAAGCGTGACATCGGCGGTCGCGTGAAACGCAAAGCCTGCATAACCGGGTGCGGTTTTTCGCTCGGTGCGTGCTAGTGCATATTCTTCATGCGTCTGTGGATGCAAAAAAACCGGAAAATCTTTGCCAACCGCCACGAAGCCTAGCGCTTGCATTTGTTCGGGCGTTGCACCCACCACCACATAATCGCGATCCTTCACCGACAGACCGAGCAGCGCGTCGCGCACGGCGCCACCCACCACATAGGCCTTGAAACCTGTCATGCACTCGGACGTAAGTAGTCTGGCGCGATCGCCTCGAGTGGCATCGGTCGCCAATGGGGCGGCAGCGGATACTGACCGCTGGCGATGTTGTCTTGTTTCATCGAGTCTAGGTTATCGCGACTCATGAGCGTGGGGCCCGGCAGCATTTCAAGCATGAAAGCTTGCAAGCGAGCGATCCAGTCGGGCAGACCAATGACAGGGCGCGGATGTCCGCTGTACTCACCGGCTACACGCACTAATTCGCGCAACGTGTATTGATGCGGGCCGACGAGTTCGTAGACCCGCCCAATACTGCTCGGATCATCCAGCGCATCAACAAAGGCTTGCGCTACATCGCCCACATAAACCGGCTGAAATTTTGCGTGAGCGCCACCCACGGCCATCAGCGGTGCCATCGATTGCAGCTTGGCGAATAAATTCAAAAAACTGTCTTCGGCACCAAAAATGACTGAGGGACGAAACGAGGTCACTTGCAAGTCTTTGGCATCAAGCAGAATACGCTCGCCTGCTGCCTTCGAGCGCGAGTACATCGATGGCCCATCAATAGCTGCACCGAGCGCTGACATATGCAGCACCCGCTTGGCCCCATGACGCGCACACACCTGCGCTAGCAAGCGCGGCAAAGCCACATGCACGTGCTCGAATGCAGGGCCCCAAGGCCGCGCTGGCCGCGAGTGCAGTACGCCCAGCAAATTGATTACGCAATCTACGCGTGGAAGCAGTTTGTCTAATACAGCAGGATCGAAGATATCGGCCACCGTAATTTGTACGGTCGGCAAGACTTGCAAATGACGCGCGCGGTTGTAGCGTCGTGTCGGCACAATCACATGACGACCCGATGCTGAGAGTCGGGCTGCAATATGGGTGCCGATAAAACCGCTACCGCCGAGCAGAAGTATGGAGGGGTGTCGCATGTTTAGCCTTAGGGCAAATCGCCGAGCTCGATCAGGTTAGCGTCGCGTGGTGAAATAGTACCAAGACGCGTTTTCAGTGAAGGGGCATGGCTATCAAAATGCAGCGAATACCAAGTCGCATTGGCAAGCACATTTTTCACGTAGCCACGCGTCTCGGAAAAAGGAATACTCTCGGCAAAGATCGCGCCTTCCACTGGCTTCTCGAGTGTGGCGCGCCACTGCCGCGGCCTGCCCGGACCGGCGTTGTACGCAGCAGTCGCCAGTGTCTGCGAACCACCCAAGTTAGACAACACCATATTCAGGTACTGCGTACCCAATGTGATGTTAGTGCGCGTGTCATTCAAGCCCGTGAGTGTAAATCCGCTCATGCCGATTTTCTTGGCGACATAGGTCGCTGTACGCGGCATGATCTGCATCAGGCCGGATGCGCCCACGACCGAGCGTGCAGTTTTCACGAAGCGCGACTCTTGCCGTATCAGACCATAGACCCAAGCCCTGTCGAGGCCGATCCCTGCGGTAGCGGCTTGCATGATGTCTTCATGCGGTGTCGGATAGCGTTGCACCAGATCGAGCTCGACCTTGGCGCGATCGGCACTCGCGACCATGCGATCCAGCGCATCGCTGCGGCGAGCAAACTCACCTGCTGCTAACAGCTGCCGATCATTCATCTTGCGCAGCTGCCAGTTCCACTCGCGATTGCCTTCAAAACGTAGCTCCAGCTCATAAAATTTCAACGCATTGATCAAACCCGTGTTGGCACTCGCCTCGGCAAGTTCGGCGGCTGTGGGTGGCGCTGGCTTGGCCGGCGCAAGAATAGGCTGGGATAACTCTTCCGCAGACAGCAATCCATAAAAATGATGCTGGCCCACGAGTTGATGAAAATACAGCTTCGCTTCTTCACCACGTCCAAGCGCTGCATGGGCACGACCACGCCAGTAAAGCCAAGCCGGATCTTTTTGTAACTCCGGCGGCATGGCATCGATTGAACGCGCAACTAGGGGCCAGTCGAGCACCCGCAGCGCGGTGCGTACCCGCCACTGATAGCCTTCTATTGATAAAGGCGCATCAAAGCTACGCCGCCAGTAAGTTACGGCATCTTTGTCGAGTGCCAGCGAGGCCTGTAACGCAAGCTGTGACCAGGCAATTGCGTTTTCGTCGGCATTCAGCTTGGACTGCGCTTTCTCCAGCTGATGCACTGCCTTATCGAGCTTGTCGCGTCCAGCACGACCTAGTGCGATCAGAAATAACTCGCGCGCAGCACGCCCACCCGCCGCGCCGCGCTCGAGTATGGCGAAGGGTTTATCGATCGCCTGCGCAAGCTGCTTGTCATTAACATCGGTGTAATTAGCGACTCGACGCGCTGTACCGCTGACACCGCTTTCGACCGCGAGCCTGACCTGGCGCCAAACATCCGATTCATTGAATTTTTTCTCTTGCGCTAATTTACCAATCAGCTCGACACAGGCATCACCGTAATATTTCGGTTGCTGCAACAAATCGCGTGCTGCTTTGGTGATGTTTTCACCTTTTGACATACGCGACTGCAGTGCATAACACTTCACCTGCGTGTCATCATTCAGCGCGAAGTGCGGATACTGCTCATCAAAGACGCGCCAGTCGTGCGCACGGCCGAGCAATAACAACCAGTCATTTCGCAGCCGGTCGGCGATGGCCGTGCCATCGTACCGTTCAAGAAACTGACGTATTTCGCCCTCGGGCGTTGACTGCAGTCGCGGGTAGAGCCTGTAGTACTCCACATACGATTGAATCGGGTAGCTACCTAGGCGGTTAGCGAGACGATTTGATTCAGCTGTTTCACCGCGCAGTGCCGCTTCGCGAAGCGCGACAAAATCTGCGTCGGCGCCATTGCCGATAACGAGCGCATGTCGATTGACTGCCGACACGACGGAGGATGACATACTGGCGCCGAACGCGACGCACACCACCACGCCGATCCACCATCTTGAGTAATGCTTCATAACTTTCTGATGACTACTTACGATAGTCTTAGAATAGCATGCAGTGAGTAAACTAATCCGA
>JBIKUP010000203.1:0-3948 GCA_044347535.1 Burkholderiaceae bacterium | reverse complement strand
GCCGTTAGTGAAGGCAGCTACCGGTGAAGTGGTGAGCGCGGAAGATCTAGGTGGCGGTGATGTGCACACCCGCTTGTCCGGCGTGGTGGATCATTTGGCACAAGACGATACCCATGCATTGGCGCTAGCGCGCAGTATTGTCGGCAATCTGAACCGCAGCAAACCACAATCACTCATCTTGCGCGAGCCAGCCGCGCCGAAATATGACGCCAGCGATCTCTATGGCGTGATTCCCACGGATACGCGCAAGCCTTTTGATGTGCGCGAGGTGATCGCACGCATTGTCGATGGCAGCGAGTTCGACGAGTTCAAGGCGCGCTTTGGCAGCACACTCGTATGTGGCTTCGCACATTTGCATGGCATGCCAATCGGCATTGTCGCCAACAACGGCATCCTGTTCTCCGAGTCGGCACTGAAAGGCGCGCACTTTATCGAGCTGTGCTGTCAGCGCAAAATCCCCCTCGTGTTTTTGCAGAACATAACCGGCTTCATGGTCGGTCGCAAATACGAGAACGAAGGTATTGCACGCCACGGTGCAAAGATGGTGACTGCCGTCGCAACCGCACAGGTACCGAAATTCACCGTGATCATTGGCGGCAGCTTTGGTGCCGGTAATTACGGCATGTGTGGCCGCGCATTTGGTCCGCGCATGTTGTGGATGTGGCCGAATGCGCGCATCTCGGTGATGGGCGGCGAGCAGGCAGCTTCGGTGCTTGCGACCGTCAAGCGCGACGGTATCGAGGCCAAGGGCGGTAGCTGGAGTGCGCAAGAAGAGGAGCAGTTCAAGGCGCCTATTCGTGAGCAATACGAGCATCAAGGCCATCCTTACTACGCCAGCGCACGGCTGTGGGATGACGGTGTGATTGACCCCGCTGATACGCGCACGGTACTGGCGCTTGGTTTGTCGGCAGCGCTCAATGCGCCGATTCCCGAGACCAAGTTTGGCCTGTTCAGGATGTAAATCGAGAAGCAATGAATCAGATAGCACACACCGATTGGGTTGCGCGTAGTCTCGCCAGCGTTTGGCATCCGTGTACACAGATGCAGCATCACGAGACGCTGCCGCTGATGGCGATTAGTCATGGTAAGGGTGCGTGGCTGTACGACTACGAAGGCCGCCGCTATCTGGATGCAGTGAGTTCATGGTGGGTAAACCTGTTTGGTCATGCAAACCCCCGCATTAATGCCGCCCTCAACGATCAACTCGAAAAACTCGAGCATGCGATGCTGGCGGGCTTCACGCATGCGCCGGTGGTGCAGTTGTCGGAGCGACTCGCTGCAAAAACCAATCACGCGCTCGGGCATTGTTTCTTTGCTTCCGACGGCGCGTCGGCCGTAGAGATTGCGCTGAAGATGAGCTTTCATGCCTGGCGCAATGCGGGGCATCCGCAAAAACAGGAATTCGTTTGTCTCACGGGCAGCTACCACGGTGAAACTGTTGGCGCACTCGGTGTGACCGATGTGCCGCTATTCACGGAGGCTTATGGTGGTATGTACCGCCGCGCCCATGTGGTGGCGTCGCCCGCTGCCTACGGTGAGCTAAACGCGCTGTCACAGATGCGCGCGCTATTGGAGCGTCGGGCAGGACAGATTGCTGCCGTCATTGTCGAGCCCTTGGTGCAATGTGCTGGTGGTATGGCGATGTATGAGGCGAGTTATCTCAGCCAGTTGCGCGCTCTGTGCGATCAGTTCTCCGTGCATCTGATCGCGGATGAAATCGCAGTTGGGTGTGGCCGTACCGGTAGTTTCTTCGCCTGCGAGCAGGCGGCGATCTGGCCTGACTTCATGTGCTTATCAAAGGGCATCAGCGGCGGCTACTTGCCACTGTCATTGGTGATGACCACGGATGATATCTATCAGGCCTTTTATCACCCAGACATTGGTCGCGCATTCCTGCACTCGCATTCTTATACGGGCAATCCATTAGCGTGCCGCGCAGCATTGGCGACGCTGGATATTTTCGATGAAGACGATGTGCTGCTGAAAAACCGTGAGCGCGCAGACAAGTTGGGCGCGGCTCTGGCGGCAGTAGCGGCACATCCAAACGTGAGCAATGCGCGGCAGACCGGCATGATTTGCGCGTTTGATGTCACGCCGGAAGTCACCGACGGTTTCTCGCGACGGTTTTTTGCAGCAGCTTTGCAGCAAGGCGTATTGCTCAGGCCTATTGGTACCACTGTGTATTGGATGCCGCCGTATGTGGTATCGGATGAGGAGATTGCGTTACTGGGTGACGCGACACTAGCGGTTTTGGAAAAAGTTGCTGGATCCCGGCCGGCGCCGGCATGACCCTCCATTTAAGTCGACTGGTCTCTCAATAAGAACGAAATAACCGGGGCAGTATGCATGTTTAAAAAAATTCTGATTGCCAACCGCGGTGAGATCGCCTGCCGTGTCGCTGCCACCGCGCGGCGCCTCGGAATTCGCACCGTTGCGGTGTACTCGCAAGCAGATGCGCAGTCGCAGCATGTAGCGATGAGCGATGAAAGTGTCCTCATAGGCCCGGCACCGGCGAAAGAGAGTTATCTGCAGATTGAGCGCATCATCGCAGCTGCGCGAGATACGGGTGCTGAAGCGATACATCCGGGTTATGGATTTTTATCAGAGAACGAAGAATTTGCGGCGGCTTGTGAGGCGAATGGCATGGTCTTCATCGGCCCGCCAGCGTCTGCAATTCGTGCCATGGGCTCAAAGTCAGCGGCCAAGGCGCTGATGGAAAAGGCCCATGTGCCCTTGGTGCCCGGTTATCACGGCGAGCGCCAAGAACCTGATTTCTTACGTGAGCAAGCAGATGCAATTGGCTACCCGGTGTTGCTGAAAGCGAGCGCCGGCGGTGGCGGCAAGGGTATGCGCATCGTTGAGCGGAGCGAAGACTTCGAAGCGGCACTGGCTTCTTGCAAGCGTGAGGCTATCAACAGCTTTGGTGATGACCGGGTCTTGGTCGAAAAATATTTACAGCGGCCACGCCATATCGAGATTCAAGTATTCGCAGATACCCAAGGCAGTTTCGTTTACCTGTTTGAGCGTGACTGCTCCGTACAGCGACGGCACCAGAAAGTTCTGGAGGAAGCGCCTGCACCGGGAATGACGCCAGAGCGGCGGCAAGCCATGGGTGAGGCGGCGGTGAATGCGGCGCGCGCGGTGGGCTATGTCGGCGCGGGTACGGTCGAGTTCATCGTAAATCAGGATGGCAGTTTCTATTTCATGGAGATGAATACTCGGTTACAGGTCGAGCATCCGGTCACCGAGCTGATCACCGGTACAGATCTGGTGGAGTGGCAGTTGCGCGTTGCGGCAGGCGAGCCACTACCCATGCAGCAACAGGAGTTGCGAATTGATGGGCATGCCATCGAAGCGCGCATCTATGCCGAGAACCCCGAGAAAGGTTTTCTGCCCTCGACCGGTGCTTTGCTTCATCTTCGGTTACCCGATGCGGTGGCGTTCGCGTACGGCGACGTACGGATTGATGCGGCCGTTCGACAGGGCGATGTCATCACGCCGCATTACGATCCGATGATCGCGAAGCTGATTGTTCATGGTCATGATCGTTCGCAGACGCTGGCGCGGATGCAGCAGGCACTGCAAGCCATTGAGATTGTCGGGCCGGCGACCAATGTCGCCTTTCTGTCGCGCCTGATTGCAACACCTGCTTTCACCGATGCCGAGCTCGATACCGGTCTGATCGAGCGCAACCATGCTGTACTGTTTCCGCCGACTGACCCAGTGCCGGTCGAGATGGTTGCGCTGTGGTTAGCCAAATTGGCGACACCGGAAACCATGAGCCATGACCCTTGGGATTCTGCGCAGGGGTGGCGTTTAAATGGTAGCTATCGCCGTCAGCTTCGCTTCGAATGCGATGACCAGTCATCTGAACTTGCACTCGATTACCGACGTGAGGGCTGGTGCATCGCTTATCAGTCAGAAGAAACCATGCTGACCCAAGTCACG
>JBIKUP010000204.1:0-3948 GCA_044347535.1 Burkholderiaceae bacterium | reverse complement strand
TTCGAACTATCGGAAACCGCTTTGTCATTCGTGCTGGTGATTGGCGCAATTACGGCTCTATTCATGGGTTTCTTGGGCATCATCCAAAACGATATCAAGCGGGTGGTGGCGTATTCCACGCTGTCGCAGCTTGGCTACATGACAGTCGCGCTCGGCGCATCGGCCTACTCAGTGGCAGTGTTTCATTTGATGACGCACGCTTTCTTCAAAGCGCTGCTGTTCCTTGGAGCGGGCGCAGTCATTATCGGCATGCACCACGATCAAGATATCCGCAACATGGGCGGCTTGTCGAAATACATGCCGGTCACCTGGATCACCAGTTTGCTGGGTTCGCTTGCGCTGATCGGTACGCCGTTCTTCTCGGGTTTTTATTCCAAGGACTCGATCATCGAAGCCGTCCATGCAACGCATATTCCTGGCGCTGGGTTCGCGCTATTTGCGGTATTGGCCGGTGTGTTTGTGACAGCCTTCTATTCATTCCGGATGTACTTCTTGGTATTCCACGGTGAAGAGCGCTTCGGCAAGCCGCACGCCGACGACCATGATCATCACGGTGAGCATCACGGTTTGGCCCCGGGCGAGAAACCGCATGAGGCGCCATGGGTAGTGACCTTGCCGCTGGTCTTGCTTGCAATACCTTCCGTCTTCATCGGCTTTATTACCATCGGCCCGATGTTGTTCGGTGACTTTTTCAAGGGTGTTGTCTTTGTCGGCGCCGAGCATCAAGCAATGAGCGAGTTGGCCAAGGCGTTTCATGGGCCGTCCGAGATGGCGGTTCATGCGCTTACTACCGCACCGTTCTGGTTGGCTGTAGCCGGGGTGGCGAGTGCGTATTACTGCTACATGATCAACCCGCGCGTACCGGCTTGGTTTTACGATACCTTCAAGAGCGTGCATACGCTGCTGGATAACAAGTACTACATGGACAAGATCAACGAACTGGTATTCGCTGCCGGTGCGCGTGGTATCGGACGTGGTTTATCCAAAGTGGGTGATCAAACACTGATCGATGGCCTGATCGTTAACGGCAGCGCAAACGCGGTCGGGTGGCTCTCCGGAATCACCCGCACGCTGCAAACGGGCTACATCTACCACTACGCATTCACCATGATTCTTGCAGTGGCGATTTACCTCGGCTACTTGCTGATGTCCGCTTGATTTTGCTACGACTCGACGATCGCCAAGCACTCCGACCAGAGCACAACACATGATGCAACCGATGACACCTTTCCTTAGCCTTGCGATCTGGGTACCGATCGTATTTGGTGTATTGGTCCTGATGAAGGGCGGCGAGCATCGTGAGCCGCAGGCGCGTCTCCTCGCCCTAATCGGATCGCTGGTCAGTTTCATGATCACGCTGCCGATCGTGCTCGGCTTCAATCCGGCGGCACACGGTATGCAATTCGTCGAGAAGTCGGCATGGATTCCGCGATTCAATGTGTACTACCACTTAGGTATCGATGGTCTCTCGCTGTGGTTTCTACCACTGACGGCATTCATTACCGTGCTGGTAGTGATCGCTGGTTGGGAGGTCATTGAAAAACGCGTTGCGCAGTATTTCGGTTCATTTCTGATTCTCTCCGGCGCGATGATCGGTGTGTTCTGCGCGGTAGATGCGCTGCTGTTCTTCGTGTTTTTCGAGGCGACGCTGATTCCGATGTTCATCATCATTGGTGTCTGGGGTGGGCCGCGTCGTGTGTATGCTGCGATCAAGTTTTTTCTGTATACCTTCCTCGGCTCGCTGATGATGTTGGTAGCGCTGATCTGGTTGTATTTTCAATCAGGTAGTTTCGACATCCTTGCTTGGCATAAGCTACCGATTGCGCTTGAGGCGCAGATTTGGGTATTCCTTGCTTTCTTGTTGGCTTTCGCGGTGAAGGTGCCGATGTGGCCAGTACATACATGGTTGCCGGACGCTCACGTCGAAGCCCCTACCGGTGGCTCTGCCGTACTGGCTGCGATCATGTTGAAGCTGGGTGGCTACGGCTTTCTTCGGTTCTCTTTGCCGATCACACCGGATGCAAGCCAGGCTTTGTCGGGAATGATGATCACACTGTCACTGATCGCAGTAATTTATATCGGCTTGGTCGCCTTAGTGCAGACCGATATGAAAAAGCTGGTGGCTTACTCGTCCATCGCCCACATGGGCTTTGTCACGCTGGGCTTCTTTGTGTTTGGCGAGCTGGCGGTGCAGGGCGCACTGATGCAAATGATTTCGCACGGCTTCGTATCCGGCGCGATGTTCTTATGTATTGGCGTTTTGTACGACCGCATGCACTCGCGTCAAATTGCCGACTACGGCGGCGTGATCAATACCATGCCGCGCTTTGCTGCCTTGTTTGTCTTGTTCTCCTTGGCGAATGCCGGACTGCCGGGTACCTCGGGTTTCATCGGTGAGTTCATGGTGATTCTTGGCGCCGTTGAGTACAACTTCGCTATCGGGCTACTAGCCGCCACTGCCTTGATTCTCGGTGCGGCTTATTCGCTGTGGCTAGTCAAGCGTGTGGTGTTTGGCGAAGTCGGCAATGAGAACGTGGCCACGCTACAAGATTTATCGATGCGCGAATTTCTGGTTCTTGGTGTACTCGCCATTGCGACGCTATGGATGGGCGTGTATCCCGCGCCATTCACTGACCTTACCCAGACCTCGGTGGTCGATCTGTTGAGGCATATCGCCGTCAGCAAGATCCCGCAATAAGTCAGGAAATCACTATGACTGAGCTGAACTACGAATTGGCGGGTGCGGAAATCTTCCTCGCTGTTGCAACCATGGTCGTCATGGTGGCGGGATTATTTGCCGACGAAGAAAAAACACCACTTAGCCACCGACTGTCTTTGCTGGTGATTGCGGCCACTGCGGTGTTGACGATCAGCGACTTTGTGGTGCCGGGGTCGGCCTATGCCTTCGACCGTAGCTATGTGCTGGACCCAATGGCAAGCCTGCTCAAATGCAGTGCTGCGGTGGCGACTTTCTTGACCCTGGTGTATGCGCGACAGTACTCCAATCAACGTGGCATGTTGGGCGGCAACCTGTCCGGGGAATTTTATGTATTGGCACTGCTGACACTGCTGGGTCAGATGATCATGATCTCGGGAAACAGCTTCCTCGTGATCTACCTTGGCCTGGAGCTGATGTCGCTCTCGCTGTACGCCTTGGTTGCGCTACGTCGTGATCATGCGATTTCCACCGAGGCGGCGATGAAGTATTTCGTGCTGGGCGCGTTGGCTTCGGGCTTCATGCTGTACGGTATGTCGATGATTTATGGCGCCACCGGCTCACTGGTGATGAGCCAGATCGCGGAAGTCGTTGCCAGCGGTAGCGCTAACAAGACCGTGCTTGCACTCGGCTTGGTGTTTTTGGTGTCCGGTCTGGCATTCAAGTTATCGGCTGCACCATTCCATATGTGGGCGCCGGATGTTTACCATGGTGCGCCGACCTCCGTCACTCTGCTGATCGGTGGTGCCCCAAAGCTGGCCGCATTTGCGGTGATCATTCGAATTCTGGTTGAGGGCTTGGGTGGCTTGGCTGCAGAGTGGCAGCAGATGATGATTGTGATGGCGATCGTATCGCTTATCGTGGGCAATATCACCGCGATCGCGCAGACCAACATCAAGCGTATGTTGGCGTATTCCACCATCTCGCAAATGGGTTTCTTGCTGCTGGGTTTGTTGTCGGGCGTGTTCGACGGTAGCGATGCAGCGTCAGCAGCGAACGCCTACAGCTCGGCTATGTTTTATGTGATCACCTATGTGCTCACCACAGTGGGTAGCTTCGCGGTGATCTTGTTTTTATCGCGTAGTGGCTTCGAGGCAGATCATCTAGATGACTTCAAAGGTCTGAGCCAGCGTAGTCCATGGTTTGCGGCAGTCATGATGGTGTTGCTACTCTCGCTCGCCGGTGTGCCGCCGATGGTCGGCTTCTACGCCAAGCTCGCGGTACTACAGGCC
>JBIKUP010000202.1:0-3949 GCA_044347535.1 Burkholderiaceae bacterium | reverse complement strand
AGTGATCAGCTGACCGGCTTCCATTACCTTGTCGCGCAGTGTGGCGTAGCGCCACAGTGTTGCTTGTGCAGGGCTGTTGGGTTGTTTCGGTACCAGCGCGCCGAGTACTTCCCACAGCGGGGTCATATGGTCGCTGGCAATCCGCTCGTAATACGCCTGACGTTCGTTGATTGCCTGAGAGCCGGGTTCGCTTGCAATGGCCATGTTGATTAGTCTCCTTTTTCAGGTGCCGCTGGCGTAAAACGCATCTGCGTAACAATGTTGAGGCGCTATACCGCGCTGCTTCAGGAGCGCAGCCGTTGCTTCCACCATCGGCGGTGCGCCACACACATAGGCGCGCCAGCTATCGACGTCTGGAATATCGTGCGCGATCGCCTCAGTTACCAAGCCTGTGCGCAGTCCGCTGCCTTGCTCGTCGGTGGTGACCACGATCTGCAGCTTGAGATCGGTATGTGCCGCCTGCAGCGCCTTTAATTCATCCAGGCCATACACATCGTGCGGCGAGCGAACCCCGAAATACAGATGGATAGGGTTATGCATACCAGCGCCGATTGCGCCGCGCATGATGGAAAGAATCGGTGCTAAGCCAGTGCCACCAGCCACGCACAGCATGGGCCCTTCATGTCGAGTGCGCAGATATGCCGTGCCTAGCGGGCCGCTGACCCGCACCGCATCGCCTGGCTTTAATTTATCAAATACATAGCTCGATACCCTGCCATCGGGCACGCATCGAATATGAAATACCAATTCGTCATCGGTGCACAGGCCTGCCATCGAGTAGGGCCGGATATGTTCGGGTGTGAACTGCAAGTTAGCGTACTGGCCCGGCGAAAAAGACAGCGGCTTGGCAGGCCGCAAGCGCAGTATGCGAATGTCATGTGTCGCTACTTCAATGGCAGTGACTGTCGCTTTGATGATGCGCGCCGGATGCGTGACGATTTCATCGGGCTCTGGAATTTCTATTTCACAGTTTTCGGTCAGCACACTGGTGCACGCCAGTATGTAGTCGTCCTCACCGGGATTAGTGATTTTTGATTCGCGCCCCGTCTCGAGTAGCTGACCGCTGACGACTTTGCAGCGGCAAGTGCCGCAGCGGCCTGCCATGCAGCTGTACGAGATGGGCACTTCGTGGGCGCGCAGGGTCTCCAGTAGATTGGCACCCGGGGGTACCTGCAGCACGCGATCAAGTGGGCGGACAACGAGTTCCATGGTCTCCAGCGATGGGCGCATGACGATGGAGAGGAGTATAGGAAGTCGAGCAAAATAAAACGATAGAATTAAGCTTATTCACTAAATTCATCATTTGAATAATGCTGCCGTGAATCTCAAGGATATTGACCTTAATCTTTTAGTAATTTTTCAGCAATTGCTGACGGAGCGGCGCGTCTCTGCGGTCGCGGTGAAGTTAGGCTTGACCCAGCCCACCGTGAGTAATGCCTTGAATCGGCTGCGGCAGCAGCTCGGTGATGAGCTGTTCTTGCGAACGTCGAAGGGCATGGAGCCAACCGCCTATGCCATGCAACTGGCTGAACCGATTGCCTATGCGCTGGCCTCAATCGAGGCCACCTTGAACGAGCGCACACGATTCGACCCCTCGCAGAGCCGTCGTAAGTTCATCATTGCCATGACCGACATCGGCGAGATTTATTTTCTGCCGAGGCTGATGAAGACACTTGATGAGCTCGCACCAGAGATCACCATCAGCACCATTCGCACGACAGGTGCGAATCTGGCCGAAGACTTGGAGCGTGGTGCCATTGATTTAGCGATTGGATGGCTACCGCATTTGAAAACAGGATTTTTTCAGCGCCGTCTTTTCGTGCATGAACATGTCTGTATGTTTCGGCGGGGGCACCCCTTAGATACGAATACACCACTAAGCAAAGAAGCATTCGCAGCCGCAGATCATGTGGTGGTGGCAGCCGCGGGAACGGGGCATGCCACAGTCGATGCATCGATTGAAAAGCTTGGTCTCAAGCGCAAGGTGGTGTTGAGTGTGCCGCACTTTGTCGCGGTCGGTCATATTCTGGCTACGACTGACATGATCGCGACGGTGCCAGAGCGCTTTGCCCAGCAGTGCGAGGTGCCGTTCAAGCTGAAATACGTCTCGCTGCCGATGAAGCTGCCGGAGATTGGTATTAACTTATTCTGGCACTCGCGATTTCACAAGGAGCAGGGTAATCAGTGGTTGAGGAGTTTGCTGTTCGACCAGTTTGCCTCTTGAAGCCTTTAACAAAACGCCGTTAGCGTCATCGGTGGTGACTCGCCACACACCGTACCGCTAACACCCTATTGCTTACACTATGCCTTTCTTGCTCAGCGCTTCAATATCCGCATCGGACAGCCCAACATAGTGTTGAAGCACCTCGTGCGAGTGCTGTCCTAATGTGGGCGGTGCATTGCGATACTGGATCGGTGTACCGGAAAACTTGATCGGGTTGGCTACCGACGGCACGCTTCCCGAAAGCGGGTGGGGTAAGTCGATACGCATTTCTCGGTGCATGACCTGCGGGTTCGCGAAAGTCTGCGCGATCGAGTTAACCGGGCCGCAGGGAATGCCTTCTGGTGTTAACAGTCCAACCCAATCCTCAACACCGCGTGTGATCAGCCGCGCTTGCAGCAGAGGTAATAGGGCATCGCGATGTCTAACGCGATCAGCGTTTTTTACGTAGCGCACATCGCTCGCATACTCCGGACAGCCAAGCACACTACATAAACGTGCGAACTGTGTGTCATTACCAACCGCGATAATGATCTCGCCATCTGCTGCGTCGAACACTTGGTAGGGAACGATGTTGGCGTGCGCATTGCCCTGCCGAACGGGGACCTTGCCTGAGCATAGATAATTCATGTTCATATTGGCCATCGTGGCTACCTGAACATCCAGCAGCGCCATATCAATATACTGACCCTCGCCACTGATACGACGATGTTCAATCGCAGTGAGAATCGCGATGGTGGAGTACAGACCGGTCATGATGTCGGCTACCGCCACGCCGACTTTTTGGGGGCCGCCGCCCGGCAAGTCATCGCGCTCGCCGGTAATGCTCATAAGGCCGCCCAAGCCTTGCACGATAAAGTCATATCCCGGCACGTCTGCCATCGGGCCGGTTTGCCCAAAGCCGGTAATGGAGCAGTACACCAGCCTTGGGTTGATTTCTTTGAGCGCTTCATAGCTCAAGCCATAGCGCGCCATGTCACCGACTTTATAGTTCTCGATGAATACGTCAGACTCTTTTGCCAGCTGCCGGATAATCACTTGCGCTTCCGGTTTGGCGATATTGAGTGTGAGCGATTTTTTACCGCGGTTGGCGGCAAGATAATAAGCAGCCTCGGTGGTGTCATTACCCGCTTCATCTTTCAGAAAAGGCGGGCCCCAGCCTCGGGTATCGTCACCGCTAACGGGGCGCTCAATTTTGATCACGTCCGCGCCCATATCGGCAAGTAGCTGGCTAGCCCACGGCCCGGCAAGTACACGCGAGAGGTCCAATACCCGGAGATGCGAAAGAGCGCCTGCCATGCGAGCCTCGTTATCAGATGTCATTTCAATGGAATACCTGTACTGACCGCCGCTTCATCAAAACCAGCAAGCTGGGTGGCATAATCAGACAATAACAAAAACCGAGCATACCTCATGATACGAGACCCGCAGACCCTGACTATGCTGATCGACTCGGTCGCGCGTTTTGTGCGGTCCAGACTCGTTCCTGCAGAGCCTGTCGTTGCAGAGACCGACGAAATACCCGCAGAGCTGATTCATGCTATGCGCGAACTCGGGCTGTTCGGTTTGGCGATACCCGAAGAATTTGGCGGACTCGGTTTGACGATGGAGGAAGAGGTTAGTGTCGCTTTCGAACTGGCCTGGACATCGCCTGCATTTCGTTCACTGATCGGCACCAATAATGGTATCGGCTCGCAGGGCCTGATTATCGATGGTACCCCCGAGCAA
>JBIKUP010000004.1:0-14304 GCA_044347535.1 Burkholderiaceae bacterium | reverse complement strand
CACCAAACATGGCGCTAACCGACTCGCCGAGCAGCTTGGTAAATCAGGTATTAGCGCCATGGCGATCCACGGTAACAAGAGCCAGGCAGCGCGTACCCGCGCTTTATCCGAATTCAAGAGCGGCAAGCTGCAGGCCTTGGTCGCAACGGATATCGCAGCGCGTGGCATTGATATCGACCAGTTACCGTATGTGGTCAATTTCGATCTGCCGAATGTTCCCGAAGACTATGTGCACCGTATCGGGCGTACCGGCCGCGCGGGCGCTACCGGCGAAGCTGTGTCGTTGGTGTGCGTCGATGAGCGTGATCTGTTGCGCGATATCGAGCGCTTCATCAAGCGCGAGATTCCCCGCGAGGTGATCGCGGGCTTCGAACCGGATCCCAATGCCAAGCCTCAACCCATACAGCTGCGTAGTCAGCCGGGCGGTCGGCGCAATAATGCTCCGCGTAGTAATCAGCCCAAGAAGGCAGCTACAGCACCACGGCCTGCCGCCGGTGGACCTCGACCCGCTCAACGCGGCTCAGCGCTGATGAATCGCTCAGCTGCCAATTCGCAGAGCCGCAAGCAGCGTAGCGGCGAACGCTAAGTCGTTCTCACGAAAGTAGCTTGCAGGCTGTGCTAAATTGCGCGGCATGCCAATCAACAGGCCGTCGTTTGTACGGCCTGTTCGTTTCTTCACTCTGAACGTATGAACGCTTCCGACCGGATCAGTGCCGACAAGCACACGCCGATGATGCAGCAGTATTTGCGCATCAAGGCCGACCACCCGGACCTGTTGCTGTTTTACCGGATGGGTGATTTCTATGAGTTGTTCTTTGAAGATGCCGAGCGCGCTGCACGTCTGCTTGGCATCACGCTAACGCAACGCGGTGCATCCGCCGGCAAGGCCATCAAAATGGCCGGCGTGCCCTTTCACGCCGCCGATCAGTACCTTGCCAAACTGGTGAAGCTTGGCGAGTCGGTCGCGATCTGCGAGCAAATCGGCGACCCTGCCACCAGCAAAGGACCTGTCGAGCGCAAAGTACAGCGCATTGTCACCCCCGGCACACTGACCGATGCCGAGCTATTACCCGAAAAAACCGAACGCCCTCTGCTTGCGCTGAATGTACTGCAGCACCGAAAAGGTGTTGTGCTGGGATTGGCATGGCTATCCCTATCCAGTGGGCGTCTCAGGCTCACTGAAGTTACGACCGATGAGCGCAGCCTGTCTTCTCGGCTACGGCATGAAATTGAACGTATCGCGCCCGCAGAGATTTTGGTGGATACACTTACCGCCGATCTGATCAACGCGAGCAACAGCCCGCGTCCAACGCAGGTCGCCGATTGGCATTTCGAAATTCCTGCGGCACGCAAAGCCTTATGCGAACAACTGGGTGTGGTCACGCTCGCCGGGTTTGGTGCGGAGACGCTGGAGTCAGCAATTGGCGCTGCCGGCGCACTACTGCTTTATGCACGCAATACTCAGGGCAAGCAGTTAAAGCATGTGACCGGCTTGCAGGTCGAGCGCGAAGATGAATTCATTGGTATCGATGCCGCGACTCGACGCAACCTGGAGCTGACTGAGCCCTTGCGTGGCAATGACAGCGCCTCGCCCACCTTGTTTTCCTTGCTGGACCATTGCCGCACGGCGATGGGGTCGCGTTTGCTGCGTCACTGGTTACATCATGCGCCGCGCGATCAGACGGCCGCGCAGGCTCGTCATAGCGCCATCGAATTTCTAATTCAAGCAAACGTCTCGGAGACGGTGACTGAACTACTGGTGAGCGTGCCTGATATCGAGCGAATTAGTACGCGCATCGCCCTGCTTTCTGCGCGACCGAGAGACTTATCGGCACTGCGCGCTGGCTTACAACAACTCCCTGCGTTACAGCAAGCCTTAAGCGCAGCAACTTCGCTAGCTATCCCTGCCCTGATCGAGCAAACGCGCACAGCACTCGCAACACCCGATGAAGCGCTAGCGCTGCTTGAACGCGCGATTGCGCCAGAGCCAGCCGCCATGATTCGTGACGGCGGCGTGATCGCTAACGGCTATGACGCCGAGCTGGATGAGTTACGTGGCCTGTCTGAAAACGCCGGGCAGTTTTTGGTTGATCTGGAGACGCGCGAACGTGAACGGACGGGCATTACGAATTTGCGGGTGGAGTACAACAAGGTACATGGCTTCTATATCGAGGTCACGCATGGTCAGGTGGCAAAGGTACCCGATGATTACCGCCGCCGTCAGACACTGAAAAATGCCGAGCGCTATATCACCCCGGAACTGAAAGCCTTCGAAGACAAAGCCTTGTCGGCACAAGATCGCGCCCTCACCCGAGAAAAACATCTGTACGAAGCGCTATTGCAAACCTTTGCAGAGCACATCAGCGAATTACAGCGCATCGCACAGGCGGTGTCGCTGATTGATGTATTGGTGGCACTTGCCAAGCATGCAGCGCGACATCAATGGTGCAAACCATCCTTAAGCGAGCAAGCTGGCATCCATATTGTGCAAGGGCGTCATCCAGTGGTGGAGACGGTGATCGAGCGGTTTATTGCCAATGATTGTCAGCTTATGCCTGATCGCAGGTTATTGCTCATCACCGGCCCCAACATGGGTGGTAAGTCAACCTATATGCGGCAACTGGCACTGATTACGCTGCTTGCTTACATGGGTAGCTATGTGCCCGCTGCTGAGGCGCGCATTGGCCCCATCGATAGAATTTTTACGCGGATTGGTGCCGCCGATGATCTCGCGAGTGGTCATTCCACCTTTATGGTCGAAATGATGGAATCTGCCGCTATTCTGAATGGCGCCAGCGAGCGATCACTGGTGCTGATGGATGAGGTCGGCCGCGGTACATCAACCTTTGATGGGCTGGCTCTTGCATGGGCAATCGCAACCGCGCTATTGCAGGAGACACGCTGCTTCACACTCTTTGCAACGCACTATTTCGAACTCACGCAACTACCGCAGCGACATCTGGGCTGTGCCAATGTGCATTTGTCAGCGGTTGAGCATAAAGACCGTATCGTATTTCTACATGCAGTACAAGAAGGCCCGGCGTCGCAAAGCTATGGTTTGCAGGTAGCACAGTTGGCGGGCGTGCCAACCACAGTGATTCGGGCAGCGCGTCGGCACCTCGCGTTACTCGAGGCTCAGTCGACGCGATCCGAGGGTCAGTTCGATCTGTTCTCTATGGAATCCATGGTATCCGCGCCGGAATCTGATGCGCCAGCGAGTACCGTCATGCCTGATGAGACGCAGCTGAATGAGACGCAGCCGAATGTCATGCTACTCAACGCGCTGGCCGAGATCGATCCTGATCAACTCAGCCCGCGCGATGCACTCGACGCACTCTATCGGCTAAAACGTCTCGCCGACGATTCCAACACCGATCAATAAGCCGCTGCCGCGTCACGCGGCGCGGTACTGGCTTATTGCAACTGTATGCTGCGGAATTGATCGCCATCATCATCGTCGTCATGGTGATGATGACCGTGCGGTCCGTGTACATGGCCGTGGGCGATTTCTTCTTCGGCGGCCTTGCGTACTTCAACCACATTCAAGGCAAAGCGTAGTGCCATGCCTGCGAGTGGATGATTACCATCCAATACCACTTTGCCGTCAGCAATGTCCGTCACGGTGAACAGACGCATTTCTGCATTCGGCACATCATCCGGCGAGCCTTCGAACTGCATACCAACCTCAAGCTCTGCCGGAAACAAAGTGCGCGGCTCGACTTTGACCAGGTCGGCGTCGTACTCACCAAAACCATCCGCCGGCTCGACCTGCACCGAGACTTGCTCGCCAACTGCCTTGCCTTCCAGCGCTTCTTCAATCTTCGGCAGCGTGTTGTTGTAGCCACCGTGCAGGTAAACCATCGGCTCACTGCTCTCTTCGATCAGGTTACCCTGTGCATCAGACAACTTGTAGTGCAACGTAACGACCGTATCCTTGGAAATGTTCATGCTCATCCTCTCAGTAAGCCAGCGCGCATTATAAGGGGGCGCTCCAAGGCGCGGCCAGACCATGCCTTAGCTTGGTAAGCGCCGATATAATCGGTGCATGAAAGTTAACAACGTACTTGGCGATCTAACACCACGCGAGTTTTTACGCAGCTACTGGCAAAAGAAGCCCGTACTGATCCGGCAAGCGATCCCCGGATTCAAGCCGGTGCTGTCACGCGATGCTTTGTTTGCGCTGACCGCCCGCGAAGAGGTTGAGTCGCGCCTGATCACGCACTTCCGTTCGCAATGGAAGCTGAGCCACGGGCCGCTTGCGTCGCTGCCCCCGACGAATCGCAAGGGATGGACCGTGCTGGTTCAGGGCGTGAACTTGCATGATGATGGCGCCGACGATCTGCTCAGCCGGTTTCGCTTCATCCCGGACGCGAGGCTCGACGATTTGATGATCAGCTATGCCACCGACACCGGCGGCGTCGGCGCTCACCTTGACTCGTACGATGTCTTCCTGCTGCAAGCCGAGGGCTGCAGACGCTGGCGCATCGGCCGGCAACGTGATCATTCGCTGATTGAGGGCGTGCCACTCAAGTTGCTGCGCAATTTTGCGCCGACCAGCGAATACCTACTTGAGCCTGGCGACATGCTTTATCTGCCGCCCCAGTGGGCGCATGAAGGCGTTGCCGAGGGCGAGTGCATGACCTACTCAATCGGCTTCCGCGCACCCACCTGGCAAGAGCTCGGTGAGTCTTATCTGGGCTTTTTGGCTGAGCAAGTTGATCTGCGCGGACGCTATCAAGACAGTCAGCTGACCCCGAATGCGCATCCGGCTCGGCTTGGCAACGATATGCTGAAACAGGCGCACCAGCAGTTGGGTAGGCTGGGCGGCCGCGCTCAAGATGTGGTGATTTTTTTGGGTGAGCACCTCTCGGAGCCAAAACCGTCGGTCTGGTTTACGCCCGTTGAGCGACCGCTCTCATTGGAGCGCTTCAGTGCTACCGTGGCCAGCAAAGGACTTCGATTAAGCCGCCAGAGCCGCATGCTGTACCGCGACAAATATATATTTATTAACGGTGAGTCCTTGCAGGCGGGTGGCGCAGATAAGCTGATTTTGCAAGGTTTGGCCGACAATCGCTCACTTGCAGCCGGCTCAGGCAGTGAGGGATCGGCTGACTTGGTGGAGACGCTTTACGACTGGTACCAGCAGGGCTGGATCAGATTCGTCTGAGATAGACGGTTTCATGCAGGCAAATGCCTAGAACCTGCGTCAAATACGCCCAAAATCGCTTGCAAGCCCTTCAACAACGCCGGTATAATTTCCGTTTAGGAAGTTTTGTCGATGCGGCAGTGCGCAATTTGGCAGTGTCTTTTCGACAGGGCAACCTGAAAGTGCGATAACTACCGGTAGTTATTAAACTCGCTTTTCGAATCACTTTTCATTCTCACCTGAAGGATAACCATGAAAAAATCGTTGCTGATCGCTTCCCTGCTGGCACTGGCACTGGCCGCTTGCGGCAAGAAAGAGGAAGCTGCTGCTCCTGCACCTGCTGCTGAGCCACCAAAGGCTGAGGCTCCAGCTGCTGAAGCACCAAAGGCAGACGCTCCAGCTGCAGAAGCACCGAAGGCTGACGCACCAGCTGCCGAAGAGAAGAAGTAATCTCTCGTTGCTGACGACCACACCGATCCGTCGGTGTGTCGATAAAAAAGCCGCCCAAAGGCGGCTTTTTTGTTGTCTACCTACCGCTACCACCAATAACTTCGGCGGCTATTCGGCGGTGTTTTATCGATGTTTTGCTGTGTTTTTTCCGGTGTTTTGACGGTACTGTTAGCGGTGGTTCGGCCATGTTTCTATGTGGCTTCTAGCTACGCCGCCCATCACAAGCGATCCACTCCGAGCCTGTCTGCTGGTCTGCCACCAACAGGGCAATGTCTTCGCCCGCAATTTCCGGCTCGATGGCTGCGCGTACCAACGCCGGGGTATTGTTCCGCTGAGATAGATGTGCGGCGATCAAGGTATGCAGCTTGGTCTTGTCCACGTCGCGCAGGATGCCTGCAGCCGACTTGTTCGATAGATGACCATATGGACCGGAGATTCGCGATTTAAGCCAGGCCGGGTAACCGGATCGCGCAAGCATCTCGGTATCGTGATTAAACTCCAGCAGCAAGGCATCACAGCCTGCGAGCGCCGAGATCAGGTGCTGCGTCGCGTGCCCGACATCGGTCAGCACGCCGAGCTTGTAGTGTCCGTCAGAAGCGGTGTATTGAACCGGCTCACGCGCATCATGCGGGACGGTGTAGGGACGAATCTCGAGGTCGCCGACATCAAACGCTTCGCCATCGCGGCAAATATGAATGTCGACCCCCAGGGCCTCATCTTTCGATGCGCTCTCAAAGCTGCCATGGGTTAACCATACTGGGACTTTGTACTGCCGCGCGACCTGAAATACACCCCCCAGGTGGTCGGAGTGCTCATGAGTGACCACGATACCCGCGAGCTGGTCGGGTGACATCTCGAGCCGAGCGAAACGACGAGATAGCTCGCGCGGCCCGAATCCACAGTCCAGCATGACATGGGTGGCGGTGGTGCCTGAGGTGGCCGAGATCAGAAGCGCATTGCCCTCGCTGCCGCTACCAACACTGGCAAACTTCACCCCCCACCCCAGGCGTTAGGGCAAGGCATGGGTTACTTCAGTTGCTCGTTAAGCAGATCAAGAATGCGCTTCGCGTTGGCATCATTGGCGACCGCGCCTTTGTCGTTCTGCACCGAGACCTTGCTGCTGGACTCCGCACCTTGTACGCGTATCTGGTAGCGCAACGCATCGCTATTGCCGCTTTTGGAACGGAACATACGGGCAAAAAAACCTGGCTCTGATTTGTTCTTGGCGTCGTCACCTTGATCTACATAACGCACAAAGTACAGGCCTCGCGCACGATCACGATCTTCGACGGTGAAACCGACACGATCGAGTGCCAGACCAACACGACGCCAGGCGCGATCAAAGCCTTCGCTAACATCGACCTCGGTTGCATCTTTCGACAAACGCGCCCGCTCGGCAGCAATCGGTTTGGCGTCCTTGACCGCAGCAGCAGCTGTCTTCGGATCGCTGCCCAGCGCCGTCATGAGTCGCCTCAGAAATTCCGCCTCCAGCTCAGGATCTGAGGGGCGCGCTGTCCAAACTGTGGACTGGCTTAGCACCTGACCGATCACTTTTTCCTCTGCACCACGGTGGCTGATATAAATCTCGGTGCCACCATCGGCTCGACGCTCGAGGCGGGTGCGGAATTTGTCGCGCTCGCCTGTGGAGTACAAGGAGTCGAATACTTTACCGATGGTATTGCGAATGAAGTCCTGCGGAATCTTGGCGCGGTTTTCTGCCCAGTCGGTCTCCATCACACCGGCCTGTGGGTTATCGACAGCCATAAGAAACCCACTCTCTTGCCAAAAATCTTTGACCTTGGGCCATAGCACGTCAGGTGCCTCTTTGGCGACTAGCCAGCGCTGCTTGCCATCGCGATCGATACGCATACCCGAGACAACGGCTGGCGCGACTGCACCCTCCGGCACCACTGCTGTAGCCGACTTCCCAGCTGCGACAGGTTGACGCGCGGTGTATTCCGAAGCCGTCGCCGTTCCGCGCGGGTTGTCGACGTTATAGGCGTTATTGCTTCGGGGCGCGCTAAGGTCAGGCGGTACCTCGAGTTTGTTTTTGCCACTCGATTTTGTGGCGCCCTTGTAATCAATTTTTTCGGGCTCGAGCATCTCGCTCACGCTGCTGCAGCCGGCGATGGTGACAAACAAGCACAGCAGCACAAGGTGTGCACAAAAGCTTCGTATGTTAAACACAGGGTTCATTTCGGTACCAAGAAAGTATTGAGTGTAATGGCGTCAGTTCAGTACGCCGGATTCGCGTAGTGCACTGTGCAGCCATTCATGGCTAGCCGCACCAAGCGGCACGAGCGGCAGTCGAATCCCGCCCTGCATACGCCCCATCTGCTGTAGTGCCCATTTCACTGGCACCGGATTCGGCTCTACAAACAGCCGGTTATGCAGCGGGATCAGTTTGTCATTGATAGCGACCGCCTCTGCAACGTGGCCTGCCATCGCCGCAACACAGAGTTCATGCATCGCGCGCGGTGCCACATTGGCAGTGACGGAGATATTTCCCTTACCGCCGCAGAACATGAGCGTCATCGCAGTCGCATCATCACCGGAGTACACCGCAAACGATTTCGGCACAGCATGCAGTAGCTCGATGCCACGCGCGATGTTACCGGTGGCATCCTTCACACCAATAATACCCGGCACGGATGACAGACGAACAATGGTGTCGTTGCTCATGTCGGCGACAGTACGCCCAGGAACGTTGTACAGGATGACGGGCAAATCGACTGACTCAGCGATACGTGTGAAATGCTGCACCATACCTTCTTGTGTCGGGCGGTTGTAGTAAGGCACTACTTGCAAAGAGGCATCCGCTCCCGCTTGCTTGGCAAACGCGGTGAGTTCGATAGCTTCTGATGTTGAGTTGCCGCCGGTGCCAGCGATCACCGGAATGCGGCCTGCGACATGTTCGATCGCGACCTTGATCAACTCGCAATGTTCTTCGACTGTGACGGTTGGTGATTCACCGGTGGTACCGACAATGACAATCGCGTCAGTACCTTCGGCGATGTGCCAATCAAGTAGCGCCTTCAGGCTTTGAAAATCGAGGCTGCCATCCTCGAACATTGGCGTCACGATTGCGACAATGCTGCCTTGGATCATGGTTGTTTTATCGCCGAGAAGCAAAAGGTGAATTGTATCGGATCAGTACTGCCGGGGGTCGGATAATGAGGTTTCAAATTGCAACATCGACCGGCACTAGCTCCGGGCCACCTCGGCGCGCGCAAATGCGCTGAATCATGGCCGGTTTTGGGGTGTTGACATAACCGTCCTCGAAGGCAATCACATGCCAGCCACCGGCTCGGGAGACCTTATCGAGCAACTCGCCCGGCGCAAGCAAGAAATCCGGATTCGACGGCTTGCCAAATTGTCCATTACCTTGCGCAAAAGTTTCATAGATGAGTACGCCGCCCGGCGCCACCGAGGCCAGCAGTGCATCCATCAGCGGGCGGTGCAGGTAATTCGTCACCACCACGCCGCTGTAGGACGATGGCGATAACGGCCAACCGAATGCTTGGTCGGCACCTTCGTGTTCCAAATCGAAGTGGTTTGTCTCGATACCTGCGCCGGCTAAGGATTCAAGCGCTGCGGCATCGCGATCAACGGCGAGCACGGAATGACCCAACGCCAACAGCAGTCGCGAGTGACGTCCGCTTCCGCACGCAAGATCGAGTGTTCTGCCCTGGCGAATCAGTGAGGCGAAACGACTCACCCAAGGTGAAGCGTCGGGTGAGCTATGCGCCATCAGTTGTACGACAGACCCATCTCTTCGCGCACATCTCGCATGGTCTCTTGTGCTAGTTTGCGCGCCTGATCACAACCATCGGCGACAATCGCCCGCACTAACGATGGATCATCCAGATACTGCTGCGCACGCTCACGCATCGGCTCTTGCTCTTTGAGGATGCCATCGATCACGGGTTGCTTGCACTCGATACAACCGATGCCTGCAGTTTTGCAACCCTGCACAACCCAGTCTTGCGTTTTCTGATCAGAGTACACCTGATGGAACATCCACACTGGGCATTTGTCGGGACTACCCGGATCGGTGCGACGAACGCGCGCCGGGTCGGTTGGCATGGTGCGGATTTTTTTGGTGATGGTGTCGCTGTCGTCGCGCAGAGCAATCGTGTTGCCATAGCTCTTGGACATTTTCTGACCGTCGAGACCCGGTAAACGTGAAGCTTCGGTCAGCAGCGCCTGTGGTTCAACCAGAATCAGCTTGCGACTACCTTCCAGATAACCAAACAAGCGCTCGCGATCAATCATGGAGAGATTCTGCGCATCGTCGAGCATGGCCTTGGCCTGCGCGAGCGAATCATCGTTGCCTTTTTCCTGAAACTCCGAGCGTAGCTCGTTGTAGAGTTTGGCGCGCTTGGCACCTAGCTTCTTCACCGCCTCTTGCGCCTTCTGCTCGAAGTCTTTCTCGCGGCCATACAGATAATTAAATCGACGCGCTATCTCGCGCATCATCTCGATATGTGGCACCTGATCTTCACCTACCGGCACCATGCTGGCACGGTAGATCAGAACGTCGGCGGCCTGTAGCAAGGGGTAACCCAGGAAGCCGTAGGTAGCGAGGTCACGATCAGCGAGTTTTTCTTGCTGATCTTTGTAGGTGGGTACACGTTCCAACCAACCGAGCGGTGTCGACATCGACAGCAACAAATGCAGTTCGGCGTGCTCCGGTACTTTTGATTGAATAAAGATGGTGGCCTGCGATGGGTCGATACCAGCAGCAAGCCAATCGATCACCATGTCCCAAGTGCTGCTCTCGATGATGGAGGGGTCGTCATAGTGAGTGGTCAGCGCGTGCCAATCAGCGACGAAAAACAAACACGGGTGCTCGGATTGAAGCTTTACCCAGTTTTTCAGCGCACCATGGTAGTGGCCAAGGTGCATCGCACCGGTGGGACGCATTCCAGAGACAACACGATCAGGGTACATGGCGTATCAGGTGACGAGAAATTTTAGGGGAGCAACCAAAACTGAAAGCAAAGCATTCGCCGCTGCAACCACCGGGATCATCCAGAACTTCAGAAGATTCAGCATCGCGAGTGCAAGCACAATGAAAAATCCGTAAGGCTCGAGGCGGGCAAACTTGAATGCGTAGCGCATCGGCAGCAGACTGGTCAGAATCCGGCCACCGTCGAGCGGCGGCAGCGGAAACAAATTAAATGCAAACAGCACTAGATTCACCACAATGCCAGCCTCGGCAACGCGGAAAAAATATTCTTCCTGCAAAGAAGCGCCGTACAGCACAAAGTAAAGAATCATCCAACCCAGCGCCATCACCAAGTTGGCGGCCGGGCCGGCCAACGCTACCCACAGCATGTCGCGTTTAGGATTATTCAGTCGCGAAAAGTCGACCGGCACCGGCTTGGCATAGCCGAAGATAAACGGGCTTTGCACCAACGCGAGTATCAGTGGCAGCACGATGGTCCCGATGGGATCAATATGCTTGGCCGGGTTCAGACTCATGCGGCCTTGCGAGTAGGCCGTCAGATCGCCGAAGAACCGCGCAGCGTACGCATGCGCTGCCTCATGCAGGGTAATCGCAAAAAGAATCGGTAATGCATAGACCGCAATGGTCTGAATGGTGTCGCTCATCAGCGGGATTCTATCAGAGCGCTCTAACGATTCTGTGGCCCTCGCCGGCCTGGCGACTAAGCAAACAACGAGGTATCACCCCGACCCCGGCGCAATACCACCGGACTATCGCCGGTCAGATCGACGACCGTGGTCGGCTCCAGGCTGCAGCTGCCGCCGTCGATCACCAGTTCCACCTGTCGCTGTAGGTTGTCGCGTATTTCGTCCGGGTCGTTCAGCGGTACGTCGCTACCGGCTGGGATGAGTGTGGTCCCGATCAGCGCCTGGCTTAGCTGCTCAAGCAGCGACTGCGCGATAGCATTTTCAGGCACCCGTAGACCGATGGTTTTGCGCGATGGATGCGACAGCCGACGCGGCACTTCGCGCGTCGCCTCCAGAATGAAGGTGAATGGACCTGGTGTGGCGGCCTTCAACAAACGGTACTGCTTGTTGTCGACACGCGCATAGTTAGCGATCTCCGACAAATCTCGGCACAGCAGTGTCAGGTGATGCTTGTCGTCGATACCGCGAATACGGCGCAAGCGGTCAACGGCATCCTTGTCGTCCAAATGGCAGACCAGCGCGTAGCTGGAGTCCGTCGGCAAAGCGACAATGCCACCCGCGTCAATGATTTCCGCAGCCTGCCGGATCAGACGCGGTTGGGGATTATCCGAGTGAATTTGAAAGTATTGGGTCATAAGAACCAAACAAAAGCGACAGCCTAGCAGGCTGTCGCTTTGGGGTACTGATGCAGCCGGGGTTAACCGCGCTGCAGCGCTGCAATGCGCTCCGCAAGCGGTGGGTGGGTAGAGAATAGCTCAAAGAAACCGCTCGAGTGATTAATGCCCAGCGCAGCGACTGACTGCGGCAGGGCTGACTCGTGCAAGCTACTGAGCCGATGCAAAGCATTGATCATCGGCTGACGATTGCCCATCAGCTGAGCCGCGCCCGCATCCGCACGGAACTCGCGCTGCCGTGAGAACCAAGCCACGATCATGGAAGCGAGTAGCCCGAATACGATCTGGCAAACAATGACGGTGACCATGTAGCCGATACCGCCCGTGCTCTCATCGTTACGCGACAGCGCACGATCAACCACATAGCCGACAATACGCGACAGGAAAACCACGAAGGTATTTGTCACGCCTTGGATCAGCGTCATGGTCACCATGTCGCCATTCGCAATATGCGCCACCTCGTGACCGAGTACGGCCTCGACCTCGTCGCGAGTCATGTTCATCAGCAGCCCGGTCGACACCGCAACCAAGGCCTCATTGCGGAAGGCACCGGTAGCGAAAGCATTCGGCTCACCCTCATAGACCGCAACTTCCGGCATGCCAATACCAGCGCGATCGGCGAGCCGACGTACCGTATCGAGTAGCCAGCGCTCGGTTTCATTTTGCGGCTGTTCGATCACAGTGGCGCCCGTGCTCCACTTGGCCATAGGCTTGCTGATCAGGAGCGAGAAGATGGCGCCGGTGAAGCCCACGACCAGCGAGAACACCAGCAAGCTCCCAACGTTCAGGCCCTGGGAGGTCAGGAAACGGTCAACACCCAGCACCGACAACACGATCGACATGACCGCAATCACCGCGACGTTGGTCAGTACGAACAACAGAATTCTTTTCATAGGATGGTCTCCGAGGAGGAGTCAGTGAAATCAGGCAAATTATGGCTGCGTGTAGCCTGATGTGGCGACGCCTTAGCCGGAATTCAACTCAGTTTAAGCCGAAGTTTTTTTGCGGGAAGAACAGAGAATTCCTCACCAATCATGCCAAACCGGCTTGAGATCAGACGGCAGCGGTGGCAAAGAACCAAGATCCGCGCCCGATTCCGTCACGCCGTGGAAGTCAGAGCCGCGCGAGGCCAGCAAGCCGGCCCGCCGCGCTACCCGGGCGAAGCTGTCGTATTCCTCTGGCGTGTGGCTGCCGGTAACGACCTCGATGCCCTCGCCACCGACATCTTTGAACGCCTCGATCAAGGCATCTCGTTGCAATTCGGATAAGGCATAGCGCGCGGGGTGTGCAATCACCGCGCGGCCACCCGCGCCACGAATCCATTCAACCGCCTGCTCTAAGGCTCCCCAGCGATGCGGCACAAAACCGGGTTTACCCTCGACCAGGTAATGCTTGAACACATCGGCAACGGTGGGGCGCACGCCGCTCTCGACCAAAAACCGAGCGAAATGGGTGCGGCCTAGCATCTCAGGGTTACCCGCATGCTGCATAGCGCCTTCAAAGGCCCCGTGGATACCGGCACGCGCCAAATCCTCTGCAATCTCGCGTCCACGGCTTTCACGCCCTCCGCGCACCGAGGCAAGCCCAGCGCGCAGCGCGGGGTTGTGCTCATCAACACCGAGGCCCACGATGTGTACGGTCTTGCCAGACCAGGTGATCGATACCTCGACGCCGGCAACGAATCTCAGCCCGACTGCGTCAGCAGCACGGCGCGCCTCGGCAATACCGTCGATTTCATCATGGTCGGTCAACGCCCACAGATCGACGCCGTTCGCTTTGGCGCGCTGCGCCAGTGCGGTCGGCGTGAGGGTGCCATCCGACACGATCGAGTGGCAGTGCAAATCTGCGTTTAGCATGGGGAAACTTGGGCGGGGTTTGCAGCAATCAAGCTGTGATTGTACGCCCGACGACTGTTCGCCGTGCGCGCACGCTTATGCGAGGAAATCCTCGATCAAACTTGCCAGCGCCTCGGGCTGATCATGGTGCAACATATGGCCCGCGTCTTTGATCAATGCCCGGGTGACGTCAGGAATGACCTGCATGCGCCGATCGATCTCGTTACGCACCTCAGCTTTTGGCCCCATCCAGCGCCATACATCGGTGTGCTCGGCCTCGACCCACAACACCGGTGCCGTGATGTTTTGCCAGCAGGCGAGTACCTCCTCAGTCCGGTACAGGTTGGCACTGACGATTTTGTGCCGCGGGTCACCTTGCACATGCCACTCGCCGTCTTGATGCTGCGCAGCCCAGTGCTGCGCTACATATGCCGCTCGCTCAGGCGTGAGACGCGGGTTGGTCTTGCTAAGCCTCTCTGCCACGGCGCCAGGGTCGGGGTAGCTACGCATCTTCGGTGGCTCACGCAATTCGTCCAACCAC
>JBIKUP010000201.1:0-3958 GCA_044347535.1 Burkholderiaceae bacterium | reverse complement strand
ATTGCCACTGCGGCTACATTCAATATCCACGTCCGCGGCATCAGCAGCACGCTCAAGGCTGATCTCGATCTGGCCCAACACGCGCTCGGCAATGCTCAGGAACTCGGTTTCGGTCATGCTAAACTCCATTTGATGTTTTTCGCACGTTTCTGCCCACACGGGGCTACGTCACCGGCCTATCTCACGTCTCTATGCGCCAGCTACCCTGCATTCTAGCGATGATATTCAGTATCGGCTTGTCAGCTTGTGGCCAGAAGAGCCCACTGTATTTGCCAGACCGACCAGCCCCGCCGGCCAATTCCTCTAACACTGAATTTGACGCACAGCCGGCGAATAACGCCGACGCAGCGCGCAAGCCCTGACCATGTCGTATTTTGAATATCGTGGCAACACCCTGTATGTCGAAGACGTACCGCTCGATCAGATTGCCGAGCGAATCGGCTCGCCAACCTATGTCTACTCACGCGCAGCACTGACTAAAAATTTTATGGCTTACGCCGACGCATGTCGTGCGCATGGCCGTGATGACAGTGGCGCGCTGGTCTGCTACTCGGTCAAGTCGAACTCGAATCTTGCGGTGCTCAGCCTACTTGGCAAACTCGGCTCTGGCTTCGATATTGTCTCTGGCGGTGAGTTGTTACGTGTTTTGGCAGCAGGTGGTGATCCTCGCAAAGTCATCTTCTCAGGCGTCGGCAAATCAGAAGAAGAGATCAAGCTCGCGCTGTCGCACGATATTCTCTGCTTCAATGTCGAATCGATTCCCGAATTACACCGACTGAGCGCAATCGCCAGCAGTATGGGTCGACAGGCTCGGGTATCTCTACGCGTCAACCCGGATGTTGACCCCAAGACCCATCCGTACATCTCGACCGGGCTGAAAGATAACAAGTTCGGTATCGCCTTCGAGGATGCGCTCGAGACCTATCGCATTGCCCATAGTCTTCCCCATATCGAAGTAACAGGTATCGATTGCCACATCGGCTCGCAGCTGCTGGATGATGCGCCGCTGCTGGAGGCGCTCGACAAAGTAATCGAACTCGTCGACCAGTTGCAGTCCATGGGCATCGCACTTCACCATCTGGATATTGGTGGTGGCATCGGCATTACCTATGACAATGAGAAGCCGGTGGCAGTTGCTGATTATCTGGCGCGCTTTTTCAAGCGCATCGACCGCTGGCGTGCCGAAAAATATGACGGCGCTCCTATCAGTGTCATGTTTGAACCGGGGCGATCGATCGTCGGTAATGCGGGCGTTTTGCTGACTCGCGTGGAATATCTCAAGCATGGTACGAGCAAAAATTTTGCTGTGGTCGATGCCGCCATGAATGATCTGATGCGTCCGGCGATGTATGAGGCCTGGCATGGTGTGCAATCAGTGCAGCGGCGCGATGCCGCTACAGTGTCTTATGACGTGGTGGGCCCGGTCTGCGAGTCGGGTGACTGGCTGGCGCGTAACCGACAACTCACGCTTGCGCCCGGCGATTTGTTGGCCATCATGTCAGCAGGTGCCTATGGCATGACCATGGCATCAAACTACAACACGCGTGGTCGCGCAGCCGAGGTACTGGTAGACGGCAGCCGCTTCAGCGTGATTCGGCGTCGAGAGAATCCGAAAGACCTTTTCGCGCTTGAATCCATCGTTGAATAGGTCCTGCGGCCCTGGCCGCAAGTAGGATCATGATGATCACCCCCATCAGGATAGGCTCAGCAAAGTTCTGTTTGCCCGCACGCATCCACCAGAAGTGCAACAGCGCCAGTAGCGCCACCCCATAAACTAAGCGATGCAACTGCGACCACCGACGGCCTAGCCGTCGTTGCATTGCGTTAGTGCTGGTCACCGCCAAAGGAATCAGCAGCAAAAGTGCTGCGAAGCCAACGGTAATGAAAGGCCGCTTCCATACATCACGCCCAATCTCGCCCAGATCAAAAAAATGATCGAACCAAATAAAGGTAGTGAAGTGAAGGCAGGCATAGAAAAAAGCGAATAGCCCAAGCATGCGGCGTAGCGCTTGCAGCCAGTACTGCCCGCTCAGTCGACGCAAGGGCGTGATGGCGAGCGTCAGAGCGAGGAAATAAAGTGCCCAGTCGCCGCTGCTGCGGGTGAGCGTCTCGATCGGGTTGGCGCCTAATCTATCTTGCGCTGCCAACCAGACATTGATGAGCAAGGGGAGCAACGCGCTCACGAACAGTGCGCGCTTTAATTGCTTCACCCGCTCGGCGCTTAGCGACATTGACTCAGTAGAACTTCCTCAAATCCATGCCGCTATACAGTGACGCGACCTCTGGGTAGCCATTGAACATCAGGGTCTTGCGCTTCTTGGTAAAAAAGCCATCCTCACCAATGCGGCGCTCGCTGGCTTGCGACCAGCGCGGGTGATCGACATCAGGGTTCACATTAGAGTAGAAGCCGTATTCATCAGACGCCGCAAGATTCCATGAGGTTCTGGGCTGCACTTCAGTGAAGCGGATTCGCACAATCGATTTCGCTGATTTGAAGCCGTATTTCCAAGGAACGATGATGCGAACGGGCGCGCCATTTTGATTGGGCAGCACTTGGCCGTACATGCCAAGGGTCAGCAAGGTCAGCGGATGGTTAGCCTCATCAATACGCAAGCCCTCGGTGTAGGGCCACTCGAGCACACGACTACGTACACCCGGCATCTGCGCACGATCGGCCAGCGTGGTGAACTCGACATACTTGGCGTTACCTGTCGGCTCGACTTTGCGAATCAGTTCGGCCAAGGGGAAACCAATCCATGGAATCGCCATCGACCAACCCTCAACACAGCGTAGCCGGTACAAACGCTCTTCAAGCGGCGCGAGTTTAAGTAACGCGTCCAAATCCAGCGTTAGCGGTTTCTTGACGTCGCCATCTACCCGCAACGTCCATGGACGGGTTTTGAGCGAACCGGCATACAGCGCTGGATCACCTTTGTCGGTGCCGAACTCATAAAAATTGTTGTACGTGGTCGCATCAGCATACGTCGTGGGCTTGTCTGTTGCGCTGTATTTCGCATTGCGTTGCGCTGGCAAACGCTGGCGGGTCGACGACTCTGTCGCCATTGCTGACCCGGCCCATACAGAGGCGGTCAATGAACTCGCCGCCAAGCCTTGCAAGAACAATCGCCGCGAGTGGGCAATCTCGCTCGGCGTGATTTCCGAAGCGAGTGGTTCGTTGTAACGCGGGATTTTGATCAACATGATGATACCGGCGCCTTGCTCGGCCACACTTTATACGGTGGCCGAGTCGTCAATCTATTAGAGCTCGCCGTATGAGTGCAAGCCCGACAGGAACATGTTCACACCTAGGAATGCGAAGGTGGTGACGAACAAACCGATCACAGCCCACCAAGCTGCGACTTGGCCACGCAGGCCTTTCATAAGGCGCATATGCAACCAGGCTGCATAGTTCAGCCAGACGATCAGCGCCCAGGTTTCTTTCGGATCCCAGGACCAATAACCACCCCAAGCCTCGGCTGCCCACAGAGCCCCCAAGATAGTGGCGATGGTGAAGAATGCGAAGCCAACCGCGATCGCTTTGTACATCACGTCATCGAGCACTTCCAGCGGTGGCAGCCGATCTTCCAGCTTGCCATTGGCTTTAAGCAGATAGGCAATACCAACCATGGCGGCGAGTGCGAAAGTACCGTAGCCAATGAAATTCGCTGGCACATGAATTTTCATCCACCAGCTTTGTAGTGCCGGTACCAGCGGCTGAATCTCATGCGCATCGCGCGCTGTCATGTACCACAGCAAGAAACCGACTGCGGCCGAGATCACCAACATCACGAAGGCACTGAATGAACGCGTTTCATACTTCTGCTCATAGAAGACCAGAAACAAGGCGGTGATCAGGCAGAACAGAATAAACACTTCGTACAGATTGGATACTGGGATGTGTCCAATGTCTGAACCGAGCAGATACGACTCATACCAACGCACCATCATGCCGGTAAAG
>JBIKUP010000200.1:0-3963 GCA_044347535.1 Burkholderiaceae bacterium | reverse complement strand
ATTGTTCACTTCACACACAATCGCGCGCAGTACGCCATCGCGACGGTGGCAGAACCAAAAGGATACCGGGTTGAACACATAGCCCAGCACGCGTGGAAAAGTCTGCAGCCAAATCTCGCCATCGGCATCCGAGATGCCTTCGTCATGCAATAGCGTATCTATCCATTGCAGCAGCGGCGTTCTACCGTCGCCATGATCACTATCGTAAAACGATAGCAAATTAAATCGGTTACGAGCGCACAGCCGGCTACCCAAGCCCGCATTGCCCAAGGTACGCAGCGGCAGCATCAGCGTGAATACGCCATAACTGAATACATTCTCAGCGGGTCGCAGTCGTTGATGCCGGACCGACCCGATACTGAGCATGGTACGTGCTGTATTCAATCGAAATTCCTCACGCAGCCTGTTTTGCAGGCTGGCTAGATTGCACGGCGATCGCCGCTGCAACGGACAAGCCCGACTTCAGACCATCTTCATGAAATCCGTAACCGGTCCAGGCACCGGCAAACCAGGTATTGCGATCACCTTGCATCGAGAGTAGCTGACGCTGCGCATCAATCGCCGGCCCGTCGAACACTGGGTGCGCATAATCAAAACGTGCCAGTACTTTAGCGGGATCGGGTGCGTGGATGGGATTGAGCGAAACGATGATGGGTGTTTTGACCGGCAGCGGTTGTAGTTTGTTCAGCAGATAGTGTACGCAGACACGCGACTCATCCGTGCCGGTGCTTTCATAGTTCCACGCGGACCAAGCCTTGCGGCGCTCTGGCAAACAAGACGCATCGGTGTGCAAGATCGCTTGGTTTGGTTGGTAGCCTACTGCTGCCAACATAGCGTGCTCTGTATCAGTGGCGTCCTGCAGTAGGCGCAATGCCTGATCGCTGTGCGTTGCAAGTACAACGTGGTCATACAACTGCACACCACGCGCAGATTCCACACGCACCTGATAGCTCGCGCCAACCGGAACGCGCCGCACGGAGCTTACCGCTGTGTTTAGGTAGCTTTGCGGAATCGCCTCCAGCATTTTTTGCACATAGTGGCGCGCGCCACCTGTCACGGTGTGCCACTGTGGGCGGTTACTCACTTGAATCAATCCATGGTTGTGGCAGAAGCGCACGAAAGTTGCCAGCGGAAATGCCAGCATCTGCTCGGTGGGGCATGACCAGATGCATCCAGCCATGGGTAACAAGTACCAATCACGAAACTCTGTACCGTACTGGTTCGCATCTAGAAATTCACCGAGCGGAATTTCATCCATGGCGCCTGCTGTCAGCGCCATGTCGGTGGTTTGACGATTGAAGCGCATGATGTCGCGCAGCATGCGCCAGAAGCGCGGCGAGAGTAGATTGCGTCGCTGCGCAAACACGGTATCAAGGTTACTACCCGCCCACTCCAGTGCGCGTGCGCCGGCGGATGATGAAATCGGCATCTTCACTGCGAACGACATATCGCTCGCACTGGTATGAACTTTCAGCTGCTCAAACAGGCGCACCAGATTTGGATAGGTGCGATGGTTAAATACCAGGAAGCCGGTATCCACACCAAACCGCTGACCATCAATATCGACATCCACTGTGTTGGTGTGCCCACCAAAGTAGTGGCCGGCTTCGTACAGCGAGACATCATGGCCATCGCGCGATAGTTGCCAAGCGGCAGAGAGTCCCGAAATACCGGAACCAATGACTGCGATTTTCATATCGAGTCCTGACAATCAAGAATAAAAATACTGCGACGCCCGACAGGTAGTGACTAGGATCGGGGGGGAAGGTCACCCTGGCGTGCCGCCAGCGGAAAGCCGGGAGGCGTCACAGCAAAAAAGCTTGCGCTACTGTGGTCCGAGCGCTTTTTCGAGTGCGCTGACGAATGACTTCTCATCAGGCCGTGTCATGCTGCCGAAACTGCCGACCAATTTGCCATCGCGGTCGATCAGGTACTTGTTGAAATTCCAGGACGGCTCTTTAGCGCCGGCCTTTTGCATCGCGGAGAATAAAGGATTTGCATCCTTTCCTTTCACCGAGGTTTTCGAGAACATCGGAAACTTTACGCCATAGGTGTTATGGCAGAAGTCCGCGATCTTCTTGTTGTCGTCGGGTTCCTGCGAAAAATCATTCGACGGAAAACCGAGCACGACCAGGCCTTTTTCTTTGTACTTGGCGTACAACTTTTCCAAGCCTTCATATTGCGAAGTAAAGCCGCAATAGCTTGCGGTATTCACGACCAATACCGCTTTGCCGGCATACTGGCATAAGTCCTGTTGCGTCTCGTCTTGCAAGCGGTTGAACTTATGGTTCAACAGCGCGGGGCAATTGGCGGCAGCTGTTAGGCCGGGCACCAAAGTCGACAGCAAAACAAGCGTCCAAGTTAGTGGCTTGCGGCGGAGAGAGAAAGAAGATTTCATCGCTGTTTAGCCTAGGGATTTATATTCGATAGATTGATTCTAGCTTGCTTTGAAAAATCTTTCCGGCGACCCATAAATCCCTAATCTGGCCACGAAAAGATGTGATATTCATTCGACACCAATTGAAAGTATCTTTTGTGTCAAATCAACATCGAAAAGCCAGCTGAGCGCTGGCGAAACAGGGATTGTCAAACGTACAAAGTCTGGGAAAACCCGCTACCAAACAACCCAGCGATACGCGCTTGAAAACCCATAGCGCGGCTCTATTGAAGAGAGACATGATGCGACATTTAATTCTCGTGCTGGGTGATCAGCTCAGCATGAATAGCCCGGCATTGTCCGACTTCGATCCTGCACAAGATGCTGTGCTGATGATCGAGGCCGACAGCGAGGCCACCGAAGTCTGGTCGCACAAGGCCCGCATTGTGATGTTCCTCTCCGCTATGCGGCATTTTGCAGAGGCCTTGCGAGCACGCGGTTGGCCGGTCGACTACCTGAGCATTACAGATCAGCCGAATGGCAGTTTCGCATTTCGTCTAGAGCAGGCGCTACGAAGGCATCGGCCAAAGGCGTTGAAATTGCTAGAGGCTGGAGAATTCAGAATGCAGCAACTAATTGCTGATGTCTGCGAAGCGAATCAAATTGCTTGTCATTGGGTCGACGATACGCATTTTCTCTGCAGTCGCAATGAATTCGCGGCGTGGGCAAAGAGCAAGCGCGAACTTCGCATGGAGTTCTTTTACCGCGAAATGCGCAAACGGCATCAAGTGCTGATGCAAGGTCGCGAACCCGTTGGGGGTCAGTGGAACTTCGACGCAGAAAACCGCAGCGGCTATCCAAAAAAAACGGGTCCCGGTGAAATACCGCTACCCGCGGCTTTCGCGCCAGATGCGCTGACCAAGGAGGTGATCGCCGAAGTTGAGCAGCGTTTCCCCGATCATCCGGGAACCGCTGCGCATTTTTTCTGGCCGGTCACGCGGGAACAGGCGCTGACCTCACTTGACCACTTCATCCGCGATCGTCTGCCAAATTTCGGCAAGTACCAAGATGCGATGTGGACCAACACCCCAGCAGGTTGGCACTCACTACTTTCGGCAGCGATGAATTTGCACCTGCTTGATCCGCGCGAGGTGATCGCGGCGGCGGAGCAGGCCTATCACACAGGTAGCGCGCCGCTTGAGGCCGTAGAGGGGTTCATCCGCCAAGTCTTGGGGTGGCGCGAGTTCATTCGCGGTGTGTACTGGCTCGATATGCCTGGTATGCGCACCGCCAACCACTACAACCACCAGCGTGATCTACCCAAATGGTTCTGGACCGGGGAGACGCAGATGGCTTGCGTGCGAGATTCCTTGCAGCAGACACTGGCCTACGGCTACGCGCATCACATCCAGCGACTGATGGTGACCGGGAATTTCGCGTTATTGGCTGAACTATCGCCGCAGCAAGTTGAGGACTGGTACCTCGCGATTTTTGTCGACGCCATTGAATGGGTCGAGCTACCCAACACCGCGGGCATGGCGCTGCACGCCTGCGGCCCGCGCTTTACCAGCAAGCCCTATGTCGCC
>JBIKUP010000199.1:0-3966 GCA_044347535.1 Burkholderiaceae bacterium | reverse complement strand
GATCGCTTTGTAGCCATGATGGAGAAACGTCAGCATGCCTAAGCGTAACGATATACAGAGCATCCTGATTATTGGTGCTGGCCCTATCATCATTGGTCAGGCGTGCGAGTTCGATTATTCCGGCGCACAAGCCTGCAAGGCATTGCGCGAAGAAGGTTACAAAGTCATTCTGGTCAATAGCAACCCCGCGACCATCATGACCGACCCCGAGATGGCGGACGTCACCTACATCGAGCCAATTACCTGGCAGGTGGTCGAGCGCATCATCGACAAAGAAAAGCCGAATGCGATTTTGCCGACCATGGGTGGTCAGACCGCGCTCAATTGCGCGCTCGATCTGTGGCGTCATGGTGTACTGGACAAGTATGGCGTCGAGTTGATCGGCGCAACGCCAGAAGCCATTGATAAAGCGGAAGACCGTCAAAAGTTCAAAGAGGCGATGACCAAGATTGGTCTGGGCTCTGCGCGCTCTGGCATTGCGCACTCGATGGATGAAGCGTGGGGAGTGCAAAAAGAAGTTGGGTTCCCAACGATTATCCGCCCCTCATTCACCATGGGTGGTAGCGGTGGCGGCATTGCGTACAACGCCGAAGAATTTGAAACCATCTGCAAGCGCGGCCTGGAAGCATCGCCGACCAACGAGTTGCTGATTGAAGAGTCGCTGCTCGGCTGGAAAGAGTTTGAGATGGAAGTCGTGCGCGACCGCAACGATAACTGCATCATCGTCTGCTCGATTGAAAACCTCGACCCGATGGGCGTGCATACCGGCGACTCGATCACCGTAGCGCCAGCGCAGACCCTGACTGATAAGGAATATCAAATCATGCGTAACGCCTCTTTGGCGGTGCTGCGTGAGATCGGTGTAGATACCGGTGGCTCGAATGTGCAGTTCGCCGTCAATCCGCAAGACGGTCGCATGATCGTCATCGAGATGAACCCGCGTGTATCGCGCTCTTCGGCGCTGGCGTCGAAGGCGACGGGTTTCCCGATTGCGAAAGTCGCCGCCAAGCTCGCGGTGGGTTTCACGCTAGACGAACTGCGTAACGAGATTACCGGCGGTGCTACGCCAGCGTCGTTCGAGCCTTCGATCGACTATGTGGTTACCAAAGTGCCGCGTTTCGCCTTCGAGAAGTTCCCGCAGGCAGATAGTCACCTCACCACGCAGATGAAATCGGTGGGTGAGGTGATGGCGATTGGCCGTACCTTCCAAGAGTCGTTTCAAAAAGCCTTGCGCGGATTGGAAGTCGGCGTCGATGGCATGAATGAAAAAACCAAAGACCGCGAGGTACTCGAAGAAGAACTGGGCGAGCCTGGGCCGGAGCGCATCTGGTACGTGGGCGATGCTTTCGCGCAGGGGTTCAGCTTGGAAGAAGTACAGCAACTGACCAAAATCGATCCGTGGTTTCTTGCGCAGATCAAAGAGATTATCGATATCGAGTTATGGCTGGAAACGCAAACCGTCAAAGTGCTCGACAAAGACACGCTGCTGGCTTTGAAGCGTAAGGGTTTCTCGGATCGTCGCATCGCCAAGTTGCTGAAAATCGAAGATCGGGATGTGCGTAAGCTGCGTCGCATGAATGGTGTGCGTCCGGTCTACAAGCGCGTGGACACCTGTGCTGGCGAGTTCGCCACCGGCACTGCTTACATGTACTCGACTTACGAGGAAGAGTGCGAATCGAATCCGACCGACCGTCAAAAAATCATGGTGCTGGGCGGTGGTCCGAACCGTATCGGGCAGGGTATTGAGTTTGATTACTGCTGCGTGCATGCAGCATTCGCGATGCGCGAAGATGGTTATGAAACCATTATGGTCAACTGTAACCCCGAGACCGTATCGACCGATTATGATACCTCGGACCGTTTGTACTTCGAGCCGCTGACCCTTGAAGACGTGCTCGAGATCGTCGACAAAGAGCGGCCGGTGGGTGTGATCGTGCAGTACGGTGGTCAAACCCCGCTCAAGCTGGCGCTTGATCTCGAGGCGAATGGTGTGCCCATCATCGGTACCTCGCCCGACATGATCGATGCCGCCGAGGACCGCGAGCGCTTCCAGAAGCTGCTGCATGAACTTGGCTTGCGACAGCCGCCGAACCGTACCGCACGCAACGAAGATGAAGCACTCGCCCTGGCGCAAGAAATCGGCTACCCATTGGTCGTGCGACCTTCCTATGTGTTGGGTGGTCGTGCGATGGAGATCGTGCACGAGCAGCGTGACCTCGAGCGTTACATGCGCGAGGCGGTCAAGGTCTCGAATGACTCCCCGGTGTTGCTGGATCGCTTCCTGAATGATGCGATCGAAGTCGATGTCGATTGCTTGTCAGATGGTGAGCGCACCTTCATTGGTGGCGTGATGGAGCATATCGAACAAGCGGGCGTGCATTCCGGTGATTCGGCCTGTTCGCTACCACCGTACTCGTTATCGGCTGCGACGATTGATGAATTGAAGCGCCAGACCGCCTTGATGGCACGTGGCTTGGGCGTGATTGGGCTGATGAATGTGCAATTCGCGATACAGCAGCAAGAGATCGATGGCAAGCTTCAAGACATCGTCTATGTGCTGGAGGTGAACCCGCGCGCGTCACGTACCGTGCCTTATGTGTCCAAAGCAACCGGTTTGCAACTGGCGAAGATAGCGGCGCGCTGCATGGTAGGTAAGTCACTCTCATCGCAAGGTATTGCGGATGAGGTGACGCCAGATTATTTCAGCGTCAAAGAAGCTGTCTTCCCCTTCGTGAAATTCCCGGGTGTCGACACGATTCTTGGCCCCGAGATGAAATCCACCGGCGAGGTGATGGGCGTTGGCAAGACTTTTGGTGAGGCTTTCGTCAAGTCACAGCTCGGCGCTGGTGTTAGGCTGCCAACCGCGGGCAAGGTATTCCTGTCTGTGAAGAACAGCGACAAGCCCCGTGCTGTCGAGATCGCTCGCTCGCTGGTTGATATCGGCTTTACGGTTGTTGCGACCAAGGGCACCGCTGCTGCGATCGCGGCTGCTGGTATTGCGGTTCAAACGGTGAATAAAGTGGCTGAAGGCCGACCGCATATTGTCGACATGATCAAGAATAACGAGATCGCGTTGGTGATTAATACGGTGGAAGAGAAGCGCAATGCGATCAACGACTCGCGTACGATCCGTACGTCAGCCTTGGGTGCGCGTGTCACGACCTACACCACGATTGCGGGCGCTGAGGCCGCCGTGGCGGGCATGGCGCATCTCGACGAGTTGCATGTCTATGATCTTCAGGGCATGCACGCCTCGTTACCAGGCTGACCGCCCGAAATGACGCCGTCTTGCCCTAGCATGTGCGCCGCGGTGGTGGGAAGCGGTACTAAGCGTCTGCGTCGGATAAGCACCGAACCCGCCACCGTCGCTGCAAAGTAGTCATATAATTATCAAAACACCCCCAGAGGCTGCGTGATCCGCAGCCTCTGTTATTTTTTATTTGCGAGAAAAATTTTTAATTTTCGAGAAAACACTATGAATACCATCCCCCTGACTAAAGAAGGTGCGGAGATGTTGAAAGACGAGTTGCATCGTCTTAAAACGAAAGAGCGGCCAGCGGTCATTAACGCGATTTCTGAAGCGCGTGCGCAGGGCGACTTGTCTGAAAACGCCGAGTACGACGCCGCCAAAGAAAGACAGAGTTTCGTCGAGGGACGTATCGCCGAGTTGGAGGGCAAGCTCTCAGCGGCACAAATCATTGACCCCGCGCTGATTGATGGGGATGGTCGCGTCGTGTTTGCGGCGACGGTCACACTCGAGGATCTGGAAGCCGGCGACAAAGTCACCTACAAAATCGTCGGTGATGACGAGGCGGATATCAAACTCAAAAAAGTCTCGATCAGCTCGCCGATTGCGCGCGCTTTGATCGGTAAGTACGCTGGCGACACCGTCGAGGTACAAACACCCGGCGGCACGCGCGAATATGAAATTCTTGAGGTGCAGTACATCTGACCAAAATGCTCGCC
>JBIKUP010000198.1:0-3972 GCA_044347535.1 Burkholderiaceae bacterium | reverse complement strand
GACAGCATAGCTAGCGTTACGGTACTTAGGTGATGCTCGCGTCGCACCCGCTCGATCATTTTGCCGAGTACGGTGGTTTGCAACTGTGGTTCGTGCCGGAAGCGATTCATAGCCTCGCCTCACGGCTAGCAGCGTAGGGCGCTTCGGCGCCAGCGCGCGATACATCATCCACCAGCGTCATCTGCACGCGGTAGAACAGTTTGTAATCGGGCGTTTTCATTTTTCTGAGTGACACCGAGAGTCCGCCACCCCGTCGCAATAACAACCAGCCATGTGCTTCATTGGCAGTTGCGATACCGTTTTCAAGGTGCGAGATTTCGCTGTCGTTATCCGATAGCAGTCGTAGCTTGTCCCAGAACATACCAGCGCCAGCGTAACGATCGATCGGGTCGAGCAGGCGGAACCAACCATCGGCCATCGCTGCAATCGCAAAATGATGATCGAGTAGACCACTGGCTTCGTGGGGAGCATCATTGTGGGTATCCACCAGCAGACTGCGCAGAATGTCATAGTCGAAGGGCAGCTTATCCAATTGCATCAGATGGTAAGACTGTCCGCCGCACTCGACGCTGGTCATGCGGATTTGTACAAGTTCGGCTTGACGATCGGGCCGTTCAAACAGCGCGCGCACTTGTTGCTGTCCGATAGGCTGGGCTGCGAGGAATAGGTCTTCTAGCCGACGGTCCGTGGTATCTGGGTATGACAGCTGGCGCCTCGCTTGTGCACTCGCGAACAGGATACGGCCATCGTCCGCAGTGACCAGCATTGCGGCGGGTAACTGGTAAAAAGCTTGTGATACCACCAGCAGATCATTGGTACTGGCATTGGCTTTGTCGACTAGCTGGCGCGCAACGCGATCAAGCCATGCACTGTGCTTGGCGCTACGCAGAGCAAGTACGGCACTGATGATCAGCAACTTCAGCAAGAGCCACAGGCTGATAGCAGTTGTGGTAAGCGTGCGTGCATCTGCCACCTCAGGCGTATTGGGCGGCAGGCCGACAGCGACCAGCACCATCATCAATTGCAGCAGCGCCCCGACACCACACAGCAGCGCAAGCATGATCACGACGCGTTGCGACATCATATGCAAGCGCGCGTGCCGGCTGCACTCAGCGGCGGCCCCCGCAAATGCTGCACACAGTAGCAGGGCGGCCATCAGTGGCCCGGTAACACCCAGGCCGCGTGTGGGAAGTTGCTGTACACCGATGCCCAGTGTCAGCGCAACCAGGAACACCAATGGAAAAAATATCTTGCCATTAGGTACGCGCCCGGCTGCTGCAACAGCGATTGCCGCGGCAGCAATCAAGTCGAACGCCAAAAATGGCGTCAAATCACCTGTCAATGCAAAACGTTCGGCGACCACCATCGCCACCGGATGTGCCAGCGTACTGAATACTGCCACCCATACTGCGTAATCCTGTGGCCTCGGTGCGATCGGGTAACGTGTTACGTCCAAGGCAATCAGCGCGAGGCTTGCGAGCAGGAAGAACAGCAGCAGATCGCTCGACAGGTTCATCAGTTGGATGCTCCGCTGTCGATGGCCGGTACTTCCGCTTTGTCGAGCGTGTCGTTAGCGGTCTCAGTCTTATTGAGAATCTCGGCTGCTCCATCGGTTGTATCGCGCTCGACGTCTGACGCTTTCTTTTCTGGTGGCAGGAATACGGGTACGCCCGCCAGCGTGCTTGTGGCCGCAGGTGGGTTTGTACCTGTGGGTGATGAGAAAAGCGTTTGCGTGACTAGTCGTGTGAGCTCATCGTTACCAGGCCAAAGTACCGGCCCAAACAACAATGCAAGCATGAGGCTTGCAGCAAGCGTAAAGCCGGCCCGTACGGGGCTCTGCCGGCGCGAGCGCAGCGATTTGCGCTGCGGCAGAGAACGTTCTGCCTGATGAGACGTGATGCTCTGCATGGCGTGATCGGGTAAATGGCTCGGCGCTTCATCCAAGTACCAGCGTGCTACTCGTTTACCCAGTTCAGCCACTTGCGCTTCGCAAGCGAGGGCGCTGCTACTGAATAGCGCGACGATACGCAGACGACGATGACCCGTGCCATGCAGCAGGCGTAATAGCTGACGCAGCTGTGTCGGCGGGAGGTTTTGCGCATCGGGGATAAACAGCACACAGTTGTGCAGTGGCCGGCCGTGCTGGTGGGATGTTTGCTCAGATAGCCTATGCAGCGCACTGTCGAAGCGCGCCAGCGTCAAATCTGCGAGTAGGGTCTCAAGCTGCGTTGGGTCATACTTTTGGACCTGCCAATCGCCTTGGTCTGCCAGACCAGTAGCGATGGCGGCGGCGTGGGCTAGCAGTTGCAGACGGTCGTGACCTATCATGGCCAAGTCAAGGCCATCCTGCGTCAACGACGCCCGGACCCGAGAGAGTTGCTCCCTGTCCGCTGCAGGTACCAGGGGGGACATGCGGCGGATTATACTAAAGTATCAATAGAAAAAACCGCCTGACGGGTAATCTCTATTAGTCGGATGCAGAGGTCCGACTGCTTAGCGCCCGCCGTAACCAGGGAAGATCAGTGCTCTCCGCCCGAGCGCCAGTTGTCGAGATGGCTAAAGGTCTGCCGCATGACCAGCAGCAGGGCGACAAATATCAGAGCGAAGAATGCGTAGACCATGGTGGTCCTCCATCAGTAAGGGCTTGGAATTCCGATCAGATCGATTCAGGCCAAGCTCATCATGAACCAGATCGCCAAACTGAGCACCACGATCGCGGCGCCACTCAGCGTGTAAATCAGGCGAATAAACTCTTTGGGCGTTATCAGGGGGCGGTCGACGCTATGCGGCGAATTATCGTCAGCGTCAATGGTTTGCGGCTCGTTGGATTGAGCCGAAGTTGCTGCGTTAGCTTGGTGTTCCATGGGGTGGGTCCTCCAAAGAAGCCTGCATCATGTCCAAGTGCTGCTAATGAGCCTAGGCGATGGTGATCGCGCTACGGCGCTTGAGTCCTATGCTATGAGATCGAAGTCTAACCTTGAGCGGGGCGGGGTGAAAACAAAAAATGATTTTCCATTTTATTAATAATCATCACACGTTCACCGCTACGGTATTCGTTGGGGGGTATTAAAAGTTCGATAATCATCGGTTAATGATCAGCGCGCTGTTGCCGATTAAGCTTTGGATTGTTATCAAAGTCTGTGGTAGTTTCCGCTTGTCACAGGATATCCGCCCGCGCCGCGACGTCGGCCAAGCGACGCCCAATAATCCCGGGGAAGCATGAGTACACCCTCCGAATTTTTTATTGACCTAGAGCGCGGCGAGATATGTGCGCTTGAGCGCTTCCTCGAACGCTCTGGCTCGGTGCTGACGTCCAAGTCGCTCGAGGCCTCATCGACAGTGCTGTCCAGTGCGCTGCAGGCGATGCACAAACCAGTACGGAGCGCGGTTCAACAACTCGACAAAGACGCGCAGGTCAATGAGGTCAGCGTCGCCATGCAACTACGCGAAGAGCAAGCCGACGCCGCCGCGCATGCGTTCAAGCGACTGACAGTCTCCGAGTTGGATGCCATGCTAGAAGATGAAGAAGCATCGAACGATGTGTCGATTGCGCTTTGGAAGATTCTGGATGTTATCGGACCCGTCGACGTCCGACTCTAAAACTCGCCACCAAAAAGCCGCTAGCGTTGTTGTTGGCAACTTGCCGTACCACTCCAACATACACTTATTTCTCGACGATATCCGCCCGCAGTGAAGCCACTTTCGCCATGATGGCGTCGATATCGGCTGGCTCGACTTCTGCTGAGACCAGGGCGTCGGATAGCAGTTGAGCGGCCAGTTCAAATGACGCAGAGGTGATACCAATGCCGCGGTGGGCTTCTCTCATGCTGCGGCCCGAGTAATCATGTGGGGTCTTGCCCATCACCATCGATACAAACGCGATCTGATGGTGAATTACGGCCTCCAGCGTCACATTCACAAAATAACGGCGCAGGTTGGGGCGTCGCATGACCCGCTTATAGAAATCCCTGA
>JBIKUP010000197.1:0-3977 GCA_044347535.1 Burkholderiaceae bacterium | reverse complement strand
GAAGCAGATCGCTCCGTTTGGCGCCACCTTCCATCTCGGACAGGAAGTCACGCTGGTTCAAAAGCGTGACGATGGTCGCTTTGATCTTGAGACTTCGACGGGTACCAAGTTCATCACCAAAACGATTTTCATCGCCGCTGGTGTTGGCTCATTCCAGCCACGCACCATCAAGGTCGATGGCATTGAGAAGTTCGAGAGCAAACAACTGTTCTATCGGGTCAAGGATCCGGCGCGCTTTGAAGGCCGCAATATCGTCATCTGCGGTGGTGGTGATTCCGCACTCGACTGGGCACTCAATCTGCATGGTAAAGCCGAGTCGGTGATCATGATTCACCGACGCGAAGAATTCCGCGCCGCACCTGCTTCAGTCGCAAAAATGCGTGATCTTTGCGAACAATTAGAGATGCAGTTGTTGATCGGCCAGGTCACCGGTTTCGAGGAAGCCAACGACACCCTCACCGAGATTAAGGTCACGGGCGCTGATGGTGTCACCCGCCGCCTGCCACTGGATGATTTGTTGGTGTTCTTTGGACTATCGCCGAAACTCGGCCCCATCGCCGAATGGGGTCTTGATATCGAACGCAAGCAATTGGTCGTAGATACCGAGAAGTTTGAAACCAATGTGCCCGGCATCTTCGCGGTGGGCGACATCAACACCTACCCCGGCAAAAAGAAACTCATTCTCTCGGGTTTCCATGAGGCTGCGTTAGCCGCTTTCGGTGCTGCGCCCTATATCTTCCCGGACAAGAAAATCCACATGCAGTACACCACCACCTCACCGAAGCTGCACAAGGTGCTGGGTGTGGAGTCGCCGGTGTTTGACTGACGTTTGACTGAAGCTAGATCAGCGATTTAACGATAAGGCACCTACGGGTGCCTTGTTTTATTGCGGCTTCAGCCACTCCGATAGCACGGCATCCCTCGGCTCGCCTAGCGAGAAGCGCACACTACCGCGGCTATCGATAAATCCAACATACGGCGTCATGCCACGCCACTCCGGGTTGACTGAAAACTGGAGCGCTTGGCTTCTACCGCGAAAAAGAAACAAGCGATCAGCCGGGGCGTAGTGTGGGTCTTGCAGCAAGGAGGCGTTGCTCTCAGCGTCCATCGACACCACAACCAAGGGTATGTGCGATGCGATAGCGCTGCGCTTGGCGGCTAAGCGTTTGATCGCCGCCGGGCAGTGAATACAAGTCACAGAAGTGAAAACAACGAGCGCTGGTTGCTCCTGCTTGCTAACAAGGGTTCGCCAGGTTGCTTGATCAAATGGCTCAACCAGCGACGGTGCCGCAAAGCTGGATTGCATCAATAACAGCAACAGGCTAGCGAAAATCTTCGACATGAGTCTCATGCTCAGTTCTCCAGACAACAACCATACGATTTCCTTGCGCTGCTAAGCGAGGATGATCATTTTCCAAATGTGTACTGCGCAGATCGAGATAACGAAAACTGCGTCCATCATTATCAGATACCCAAGCGCGCAAATGAGTACGCTCACCGTCGAATACCCGCCAGACGATGACGACGCGACTACCGACACTCGCGACATCAGCATGGTCGGCGAGTTGATCCGGCAATTCAACTGCCTCTCCCAGAGGCCGACCTTCCTGATCCAGCTTGCCGTATCGGGCCCGCAACTTACCCGCACGATCCCCAAACCAAACCGCGTGGTAGCCACCCGTTTTGGCAATGGCGAGGCCCGGGCCATGGTGCGGGCATGCCTTCAAAACCCATTCATCAGTACTTGCTCTTTGCAGACCCGACGCACCGGTGCGTGAGATTCGTGCAAATGCATGATCTCTGACGCTGCCGGGAAACACGTGCCGCCACATGACAGCAATACCTTGCTGAGGCTCGCTCACCATGGCGATACGACAGCACTCGCAACTGTAGTCGGCCAACTTGGTGTCGGGTCCGAAGGTTTTACCGTTATCGACCGATACGTTGAAATAAACAGCCGCACCGGGGTAAGCGTCCGGGTCACCGTTGGCAGCCGCCCAGGCGCGTTCGGCATCGCGCTTATCAATCCAAACTGTGTAGAGATCGCCACGCGCATCGAACATCAGGGATTCAAACCGATGCGTAATGATCTGCCGATCTTGATGCACAGTGAACGGCGCTGAAAAGCTCTCCCCACCATCATGCGATCGAAGCATACGAATCTCGCCGGTATAGGGCTTAGCCAGTGGACGCGTGTAGGTGATAACTACCGTGCCATTCAGCCCGAAGGCGATCTTAGGCCGATTATCTCCATTGGTGGCCACCACTTCACCGGCGTTGTCGATAAAGCGTGGCGCTTGCCATGAACCGTTACTCAGTTGACGTCGAACGAATAGCTTTCCGCGCTCAACACCCACAATCCACAAACTGCCATCTGCGGCAAATGCTGCACTCGTCGCTAGCTGCGGCTTACTGTGCGCAGCGTGCTCCGCCAGCGACGGCGCACTTTGAATCACCGTTAAGCAAACTAAAAAGGCGAATAAAAATCTCACCACTTACCCTCCAAGCCGACATACACCGCGCGAGGCAATCCTGGCGAATAGACTGGAACTGCCGAGCTCACTTGTGCACTGTCAGCGTAGCGCACATCAGCAAGATTCAGAACCCTGCCGAACAAGGTCCAGCGATCATCCAGCTGCTGAGAAACTCGCAGATTAAATAAATCATGGCCCGTATATTTACCCTCCGTATTGCTCGGCCCAAGGAAGTAAGAACCGACTCTAACCCACTCAAGTTGCGCAAATGTACCCTGCACCGGCACCCAAGTGAGACGAACATTGGAAAGTAAACGTGGTGATGCCTCGATCTCTTTGTTGCTGTAATTGGTGGTGGCGTTGACTGCCCAATCCAGATACTGATGTTTTGCATAAACAGCTGCAGCATCAATTCGCCACATCGAGTTTATCGCCCGGCCAAGGCCAAATTCAACACCCTGATGTCGGGTTGTTCCGTTATTGGTCTGTATGGTTACGCCCGACGAATCGCGAAACCCGAGTAAATCGTCACGTTTTTGAAGCAAGTAAGCCACCAACTCGTAGTTCCAAGCCGCCTCGGTACCGCGCACACCGATTTCATACTGCTCAGCCAGTATTGGGCGTAGATTTAAAGCGGCATTGGCAGCACTCGCAGCACCAGCACTGCTGGCCGCCACACCCGACCGAAACAACTGGTTCTCAGATGGCGTGCGAAAGCCTTGGTTATAAGAAGCAAATGCATGTGATGAGGAGTTCAGCTGCAGGCTTGCACCAAGCTTTGGACTCAAACGGGCAAAGCTACGGACAGAATCCGGCAGTTGGAAAAATCCGTTTGCATGCGTGCTCGCTGATAACAGATTATCTAATTCAAAACGTGCATAGTCATAGCGCAGACCCGTCGTGATACGCAAGTTTTCGATGGGGGATGTCTCTATGTGCGCGTAAGGTGCCACGCTCTGATAGAGCACCTTGTACTCATAACTCCTGCCGGCGATGTCATAGCCAGTGAAATTTCTTGCTGCGCCAGATCCAGTAGAACTTAGTGTTATTCGGTCCTCAGCCCGCCGACTCGGACTGTAATCTAGGTCTACGCCGGAGATCACGCGTGTTCGCGCGGCATCATCGATATTTTTCCGGTAACGAAGCATCAGGCCAAATGACTGCACCGCAGTATCTTCTATCCTTCCAGTACAAACTGCGGGATTGGCGGTAGTGCAAGAGAAGTTGAAAGTACCATTTAGCTCCATCCGATTATCGCGAAAGTACGGAGTCATAGTGAGCGTCTGCCCTTGTCCGATATCGCGCTCAATAGCACTTGATAAGCGCAGGGCATCGACAATCCGATACGCAGGTGAGCGCAAGTTTGTCGTTGGGCTGTTGAGATACATACTCTCCGGAAGTGGTGAGTTGGCACCGGTCTGCTGGTCGATGTGCGTGGCGCCGAAGATGGTCTTGATTAGGGTCGCATCGTCCAACTCATAATCCCATCGAAGGTTGGCGCTC
>JBIKUP010000196.1:0-3978 GCA_044347535.1 Burkholderiaceae bacterium | reverse complement strand
TCCTCGGTCGCTTCAACTTCCCCGGCGATATGGTGAAAAGTCCGATTGCACCCTTCTCCGGCGGGGAAAAAGCCCGGCTCGCTTTAGCACTAATTGTGTGGCAGAAACCGAACCTACTGCTACTTGATGAACCGACCAACCATCTTGATCTGGAAACGCGCGAGGCACTCACCGAGGCACTGGCCCAATTTGATGGCACGCTGATTCTGGTTTCGCATGATCGTCATCTGCTACGAGCGACAACTGATGAGTTTCTGATCGTCGCTGATGGAACGCTGTCATCATTCGATGGTGATCTTGATGACTATCGCGACTGGCTATTCAAGACTAAGGCTGATTCCAACGCCGCACCGAACCTATCGTCACCCAACGTCAATCAAGCTAGTGATCGCAAGGAACAAAAACGTAACGAAGCACAACAGCGACAGCGACTTTCTAACGAGCGCAAACCTTTAGAAAAACGCTTGCAAAAGATCGAGCTTGAAATGAGCGATATTCAGAAGAATAAGCTGACTATCGAAACTGCACTCGCAGATAGCACTATTTATGATTCCGAACGCAAGGATGAATTGAAGCAGCTACTCGATACCGAGGCCACACACAAACAGAAACTCGATAAATTGGAGGCTGAGTGGCTACAAATACAGCAAGCACTTGAACAAGTTTGATGGTTTGAATAGCTAATGTTATGCGCAGGGAACCCTGCGTACCCATAGGTGACTGAGTTTGAAATTTTTTCAACTCAGGTAACTGCCGAATGAACAACTATCTCCCGCCGATAATTCCTGCCACACATAGACCTAACGTACCCAATATGACGGGCCTCGCGCCTGCTGATGTAGCGCTTATCAACGCCGTCAAATATGCCAATAAAAAAGAATTACCGGCATTGATCGACCGCGCGATGGCAGTCGGCTCAGCGCTCAATCACGCTGACTGCTACGACTGCAATGCGCTGGTGATTGCCGTACGCGCGAACCGGCCACACGCGATTTCAATACTCATGGCTCGCGGCGCTAAAATTCCGCCGACCCCCGCAGACGGCGTCACACTTCTGATGGAAGCCTGCCGCGATGACAATGCCGACATGGTGCTAGCGCTGGTAGATGTGGCAAAGATGGATGTCAACCAGACCGACCACGACGAAAAATCGGCCTTACATTATGCGGCGATAGCCAACTCTCAAGAAGTATGCAACATCTTGTTGAGAGCGCGGGCTGACGTCAACGTAGGAACCAGTAAGCTCACTGAGCGGGAAATCATTTCCATCTTCGGTAACGAGCATGCTATTGCAGGGATGAGCATCACTCCACTGATGATTGCCATCGGCCACAGCAATGAAGCGCTTACCGAGATATTACTCGCGGCCGGGGCTGATCCGGATCTTGGCGCTGCTTCACCACTCATCATCGCAGCGAGCAACAATGACGAAGCTATCTTCGATTGTTTAATAAAAAAGGGAGCTGATCTAAAGAGCTGCACCTATATAAACCAATGGACTGGTTTAGCTGCATGTGTAGTTTCACGTATGCCGGTCGAGTATCTCTCTAAGTTGATCACGCAACATGATTTCCGCCGTGATAGAGGAACGATCAGGTCACCGCTTGGGCTTGCTATAGAAGCGAAGTTGAATTCTGTCGTCGCACTCTTCATGGCCTATCGAGCGCCGGTTGACCCGTATGCCGAGTCAGACGAACCGATTACCCTTTGGGAACATGCTCTACCCAACGGCGTATTCTGCACGGCCGCGTCTGATCTTCTCACAGCCAGCAGACCTGCCCGCATCAGTGGGGATGACATGCTCGAATTTGACAGGTTTATATGCGAATTAATGGATAACTGCGATAAACCATTTTCTCTGGCCTCTAAGGGTGTATTCACTTACCTGATCGTACGTGCCTCGGAACCGTTACGTAAGCTGCGCGAAAGAGCATCGCAAATGCATCCTAGTCAGCTCTTGCTAGAAGCGAATTCAATCATTGCTAAATCGCTGCCGATTGTTCATGTTCCCCAAATCGCGGACACAAACGGCGCCACGGCGCCACATGAATTCTGGTGTCAAACAATGGAGGAAAAACGAGGTAAGCAGCGAACTGAACTTTTTCGGGCAACAACCCTACGCATCAATAAATTCATGAGTTTGCTGAAAGAATCCACCTCCCTGGAATTTTTTTTAGAAACTGCCAGAGACTGCCCTGACGATCAGTCGATCGATGGCTTTATAAAAAACTGCATTCGAAAATCTGGCGCACCAGACAATATCGTTCAACTGGTAAAAAATGCATGGATAAATGCTGCCAAATGGACAAAAGACTGGCAAGTGGCGCCTGATATCGATGAAAACGGTAACCGCTTTTTACTTGCGCTGGCCCATAACCTGATGCGTAGTGCACTCGATGGCTTCCTTGAACCGCATGACCCGGTTGTGGATACATGCCTCGGTGCTCTACGTGAGGCATTACCACTGAATTCCCATACGCTGAGTCAATTCAGTAGCAATCCCGTGATCTGGCTCCGGAAATTTGAAAACCGTAACGATCTGGATGACCCAAGAGAGGGCTTGGCGATCGAACTACAGCTAGAACTCGGCCTACCTCTAGAGACTTGTGATGCAATTGTCGCCGTCTGGCGCAATGCAATTCGTGTAGTACGCACTGCGCGCTGGAACTCGCCTGAGGAGTTGCAATCTGTTCTCAAGCATCAGGTGGCATTGGGTATCTCCGAAGCACTTCTCACCGGGCCGAGCAACCGGATCGTTCCTGCTTCGACCAATCTCGTACTCCAGAACTGGCGATCCAAAGTGCTTTCAAATCGAGTTGGCGCCGCACCGTCACGTAAACGGCCAGCGGAGGCCGAGGCGCCCGGCGCGCCAGCATACAAAGAGGCAAGGCCCACAGAAAGCAATTGAATTCGGCCTGCACTAGGTCTTGGCGGATAATCACGACATGAATCCGCCTGACCTAGTTAACCGTGATGCGGCCACGCCGCTGGCCGGCATCACCATCCTTGATCTCACCCGCTTACTACCGGGCCCAGTCGCGACCATGCATCTGGCCGACATGGGTGCGACCGTGATCAAGATCGAAGACACCGGTGCCGGTGATTACGCGCGCACGATGATGCATGTTCGGCATGAACTGTCGCAGATGTTCATTGCGGTGAATCGGGGCAAGCACTCGATACGGCTTGATTTGAAGGCTACCGCCGACCGCGAGCGCTTCCTCGGCATGGTCGATACCGCCGATGTCGTCATCGAGAGCTTCCGCCCGGGCGTAATGGAAAGACTCGGGCTTGGATGGGAGGTGCTAAAAGCCCGCAAGCCCTCACTCGTCATGTGCGCGATTTCTGGCTATGGCAAAAACGGGCCTCTTGCGCAGCAGGCCGGGCATGACTTGAACTACATCGGCTATGCCGGCATGCTGGCACAAACGGCAGATGAAACCGGTCGACCGGTGATTAGCAATTTGCAGGTTGGCGATTTGCTCGGTGGCGCCCAGAGCGCAGTGCAAGGCATACTGGCAGCACTGTTGGCCGTGAAAATGGGCGGGCCCGGGCGTTTCGTAGATATCTCCATGACCGATGCGGTGTTCGCCCATCACTTGATGCCGCTATTTGCGTACAACCACAGCGGCCACGCTGCCCCACCTGCGCGTGATTTTCTGACAGGTGGCCTGCCCTGCTATAACGTGTATCGCTGCAGTGATAGTCGTTACATGGCGGTAGGAGCACTGGAGTTGAAGTTCTGGCAGCGCTTATGCGAGGTAATCGAACGTCCTGATCTGAAGCAGCACCATTGGGCGCACGGTCAGGTGGTGGGCAGTGAGGAAGCCATCGCTATTCGCGATCAACTCGCCGCCATGTTCGCCACGCGCACGCAAGCCGAGTGGCATGCGTTATTTGAACCGGCAGACTGTTGCGTGACACCGGTGCTGACGCCGGAAGAGGCCTTGCATCATCCCCACTTCATCGCGCGCGGCA
>JBIKUP010000195.1:0-3983 GCA_044347535.1 Burkholderiaceae bacterium | reverse complement strand
CTGATGGAAGAGACCGGCTTGCCGGTGCTTGTTGCCGAGGATCCGCTTACCTGTGTGGTACGCGGTTCCGGTATGGCACTCGAGCGCATGGACAAGCTCGGCTCCTTGTTCTCCTACGAATAAGTGAAGGGCCGCGCGATAGTGAGTACCCAGCGGCCCCCTTCAGTTACCGAGTCAGCCTCGGCGCCCCTCTATCGATTGGCCGCTGATCCTCTCGTCGTTTGCGTTTGATGGAATACAGTCCACCACCACTCTTCAAGCAAGGTGCGTCGGCGCGCGCAAAGATGCTGCTATTCGCGCTGATTGCGGTTGGGCTGTTGATGGCCGATTCTCGGTTCAAGGCTCTCGCCACGATTCGGCAAGCGGTCGGTGTCGCGCTCTACCCGGTGCAGGTGATTGCGATGTTGCCGCGCGACGCGTTTTTTGGCACCGCTGAGTATTTCTCCGCGCTATCCACGCTGAAAGATGAAAACCGTCAGATGCGCGAGCAACAAGTGCTTAATTCGCAGCTGCTGCAGCAAAGCCGTCAGCTGCAGGCAGAGAATGCTTACCTGCGCAAATTGTTGGACGCCTCCGAGCGCACCCAACTGAAGACCGTGATGAGTGAGATTTTGTATGACGCGCGTGATCCCTTCTCGCGCAAAGTCATCATCGATCGTGGTGATTCACACGGCATCAAGCTGGGTAATCCAGTGATCGATGATCTCGGTGTAGTGGGCCAAGTGACTCGTGTGTTTCCGTTCACCTCCGAAATCACGCTCCTCACCGACAAGGAGCATGCGATTCCTGTGCAGGTGTTGCGCAGCGGTGTGCGCAGCGTCGCCTATGGTCGAGGGCAAACCGGCGAACTAGAGCTTCGCTTCATGGCATCGAATGCCGACATTCAGCCGGGCGATGTGCTGACAACGTCGGGTATTGACGGCGTGTACCCGGCGGGTCTGGCGGTGGCGACAGTGATGACTGTCGATACCAAGACATCTGACGCATTTGCTCGCATTTTGTGCCAACCCGCAGCGGGTGTTTCGAGTCACCGACAGTTACTGGTGCTACTGGGCGATCCTGCTGCCATGCCGGCACCACCGCCACCGGAGAATACCGGCGCCGAGCGTCCTCGGCGAGCACGCAGGGAGGGTGCTGAGTAATGATGGATCGCGAAAACATTCTGCTACCGGTCAACCCGGCCTTCATCGCGTTCAGTCTGGTGGCAGCGTTTTTTGTGAACCTGTTTCCGTGGGGGACCTGGAGCTGGGTGCCTGATTTTGTTGCTTTGACGTTGGTGTTCTGGAGCATTTACCAGCCGCGCAAAGTGGGCATCGGTATCGCATTCCTGATGGGACTGGTGATGGATGTGCATAGCGCCTCGCTGCTCGGCGAGAACGCGCTGGCGTATACCTTGTTGTCTTATTTTGCGATCACGATTCACCGACGTGTGCTCTGGTTCCGTGCCACCGTCCAGGCACTACATGTCTTGCCTTTGTTGTTGGTGATGCAGGTGGTGCAGGTACTGGTGCAGTTGGCGGTGACCGGCAAGACGCCTGGTTGGAGTTACTTCGTGCAGAGTTTCGTTTCCACCGCGGTCTGGCCGATAGTTTGCTGGTTACTGCTGGCGCCACAGCGCCGCGCGGTTGATCGCGACGATACGCGTCCGATCTGATGTCGCCATCTGTCATGACTGTGAGTCGTAGGCCCTCGCCGTGACTGAAATCAAAGATACCGAACGCGAGATACAACTATTCCGACTGCGACTATCGGTCGCTGGTTTGGTGGTGCTAACCTGCTTTGGCTTGTTGATGCTTCGGTTTGTTTGGCTGCAGGCCGTGCGGCACAGTGAGTATTACGAGCGCGCTGAAAGCAATCGTATCTCGGTCGTCCCTGCCGTGCCCAATCGCGGTCTAATCATTGATCGCAATGGCGTTATATTGGCGCGGAACTATTCCGCATATACGCTGGAAATCACGCCAGACAAAATCAATCGTCCGCTCGACACGGTGATCGATGAATTGGCGAAGATCGTGGATATTCAACCCAAAGATCGCAAACGCTTCCGTCGGCAGATGGAAGAATCAAAGTCCTTTGAAAGTTTGCCTATCCGCACCCGTCTGACGGATGAAGAGGTGGCGCGCTTCGCAGCGCAGCGTTATCGCTTTCCCGGCGTCGACATCCAGGCGCGCCTATTCCGTCAATATCCCTTGGGTCAGACGGCGTCGCACATGATTGGCTACATCGGGCGCGTCAATAAGCGTGAAGCTGAGCGGCTCGAAGAAAGCGAAGATGCAGCGAATTACCGGGGTACCGAGTACATCGGTAAAGAGGGCATCGAGAAAAGCTATGAGCGCGAACTCCACGGTAATACTGGCTACGATGAGATCGAAGTTTCGGCGGGTGGTCGAGCTAACCGTACCTTGTCACGCAATGCGCCAACGCCTGGTAATAACCTGATTCTTTCGGTTGATATCGAACTTCAAAAAATTATTGAAAAAGCCTTTGGCGATCGACGCGGCGCTTTGGTGGCCATCGAGCCGGCGACGGGCGATGTATTGGCCTATGTCTCGATGCCGACTTTCGACCCCAATTTGTTTGTCGAGGGTATTGATTCCAAGAGCTGGGAAGAACTCAACACCTCACTCGACAAGCCACTATTGAATCGGCCACTGATTGGCTCATATCCACCGGGCTCGACCTTCAAGCCTTATATGGCGCTCGCTTCGCTTGAACTCGGTAAGCGCACGCCAGAGATGGCAATTTCTGATCCAGGTTATTTCTGGTTCGGTAATAACAAATTCCGTGACGATAAAGAAGGCGGACATGGTCGTGTGGATATGTACAAGTCCATCGTCCAGTCATGCAATACGTTCTACTATGTGCTCGCGAACGATTTAGGCATTGATGCGATTCATGACTTCATGAAGCCGTTTGGCTTTGGCCAAGTCACCGGCATCGATTTAGAAAACGAGCGGCGTGGTGTATTGCCGTCGCAGGAATGGAAGCGTAAAACCTTCAAGCGTCCAGAGCTGCAGAAGTGGTACGCGGGTGAGACCATCTCGGTCGGTATCGGGCAGGGTTATAACTCGTTCACGCCGATACAGCTCGCACACGCGGTGTCGAATCTCGCAAACAACGGCATCGTGATGAAGCCTCACTTGGTGAAATCCATCGAAGACCCCAACTCCAAGGCGCGCAAGCTGACCGTACCAAAGGAAAGCTATCGCATTCCGCTACGTCAGGAGAATGTCGACTTTGTGAAAAGCGCGATGGTTGGCGTTACCAAGGAAGGTACCTCCGCGCGCTCTTTTGCGAATGCACCCTATATCTCGGGTGGCAAGACCGGTACCGCGCAAGCCGCGGCGATGAGTAAAACCGTCAAATACGATGCCAGTAAAATCGCAGAGCGCTTGCGCGACCACTCGCTATACGTGGCTTTTGCGCCCGCTGATAAGCCCAAGATAGCGCTTGCGGTGATTGTCGAGAACTCCGGCTTTGGCGCTGCGGCAGCAGCACCGATTGCGCGTTTAGCGATCGACTACTATTTGTTGGGCAAGCGCCCTGAGGAGCCGGTCGCCAAAGTCGAGGTAAGTCCCGATGCGCAGAGTGCGCAGAGCCGTGCTGATGCGAGCAAACCAGAAAACAAAAAGCCGGAAGCCAACAAGCCTGAAAGCGGCAAGCCCGAGGTACAGAAAGCAGACCCGGCTAAACCAGATGCACCGCCGAATAAGCCAGAGTTGAAAAAATCCGAGGCTAGCAAACCACCGAGCGCGTCGGCTCCAGCTAATGCGACTGGCGTCGCCAAGACGAATGCGCAAAGGAGTGCCCCATGATGCTGTCCTACGCTGATAGCGCCCGCGGTGCAATCGTCGAATCCATCAAGCGTCGGCTGCTGATTTTTGATCGCTCGCTTGCGATTATCGTCGGCTTGATCATGATGCTGGGTTGTCTGGCGGTCGCCTCAGCCGCTATGGACTATCCTGGCCGCTTTGAGGGACATG
>JBIKUP010000192.1:0-4055 GCA_044347535.1 Burkholderiaceae bacterium | reverse complement strand
GATGGCGACGGGCAATGGCGCCATACTCGATCTCTACCGCAAAGAATCTGACGGTGCGCGTGACAACATGTATAGCCGATTAGACGATCTTAACTTTAAGTGGGCTGGTCAGCTCAATGACGACCACAAGCTGGTACTGCGTGCGACTTACTTCAAGGAGTATTCGCAACTGACTTACTCCGGACTAACCCAAGCAGAGTACACAAATCTCGGGGCCCGCTATAACCCGTTCAAGAATGATTTTTTCGATGCCAGCCGCACCGGTCTATCTGCAACGCATGAGATGCGTGTGAATGCTGATACCAAGATACTGACGAGCGTTTATGGTGCTTACTTCGATCGCGACTGGTGGCGGCAGGCGTCGGATACTGGTACATCTGCTAATGCATTGAATTGCCAAGGACAAACCAGCGAGTCACGACTACTCGGTACAGCACTCAACGATGCTCAACTGAACGGCTGCAAAATGCAGGGTCGGCTGAGGCAGTACACCACTGCTGGTATCGACTCACGGGTACAAACGCGCCACCAGTTGTTTGGCATCTCGAATGATTTAGAGGTGGGCGTTAAGTATCAGCATGAGATTCAAGACCGCCGACAAGAAAACTTCACGAGCTACACCCAATATATTGCTGGTACTGGCATGGCGCTAGGCGAGAATCAACAGCGACGTACTAACGCGACCTCGGCTTTCATCGCTAACCGGGTCCAATTAAATGACCGCTTTGCAGTGACGCCAATTGCCCGCATTGAATACATTCAGCATGAACGAATCAATTCGCTCAACAGTACGCGCGGAACAAGCTCATTTACTGAAATTGTGCCGGGCGTCAGTGCGACCTATCAACTTGGCGAAGGGATGAATCTTTATGGCGGTGTTCATAAAGGATTTAGCCCGCCAAGAGTTGAAGATGCCATCAACACGAGCGGCGGTTCGGTTGATTTGAGTGCTGAACGTAGCGTGAATGCAGAGCTTGGTCTAAGGTCATCACTCTCTCGAGATATCAGTTTCGATATCGCGGCATTTAGAAATAACTTCAGTAACTTGGTACAGGTTGGCAGCATTGCGGGCGGTAGTACGGCCTACCAAGAGGGGCGTGCATTGTTTCAGGGAATTGAGTTGGCAAGTCAGTTCGACAAGCTCACTACGGCATTTGAGGGAAATCTTTTTGCCCGTGGTTCCTGGACATGGTTGCCGACTGCCGATCAAAAATCGTCATTTAGCAGCAGTGCGGGTTTTGGTGCGATTGGCAATCGCCTACCTTATGCCCCTGAGAATTTGCTTAACCTTACTCTTGGCTATCGGGCACCATCCAACTGGAACGCGCGTGCTGAATACGTGTTCATTGGCAAGCAATACTCAGACTTTGCGAACACGGTAACGCCTTCTGCTACATCGAACGGCCAGACAGGTTTGATCGACGCCTACGGTATCTGGAACGTGGTTGCGAACTACACAGTAGGCTCGGCAACACTCTTCATCACCGCTAAAAACCTGACCAACCAAACCTACATCGTCGATCGTACACGCGGCATTCAGGTGGGGATGCCACGGACCTTACAGGCTGGGGTGAAGTACGCCTTTTGAGGCTAGCTGCGGATTGCGCTGCGTATGACCAATCGATTAGAGGGTGATTGGAGAGACGCTGGGAAAGCTGCGGGGGAAGGGGGTTCTGTGGGGTGACCGATGGGACTCGAACCCACGACAACCAGAATCACAATCTGGGACTCTACCAACTGAGCTACGGCCACCACTGAAGCTAGTCCGCCATTATACAAAAAAAGGGGCGGCCAGCCAGCAATCAATGGCTAACGTGCGCCGCGCTCACGACTTGAACCAAGGCGTCAAGCCGCAACAGCTTGGAAAAAGCCAGCGACAGCGTGCTGCTACTCCCAGTGGTGTAGGCCATCAACCTGTCTGCCGCTGGTACTTGGCTCAGCAAGCTACGCTGCTCGAGCAAGCGCTGTAATTGTCTTGCCACTGGCTCGCCGGTATCAACGATATTGACCTCCGGCCCGGCAACCTCGCGGATCAGTTGCTCAACAAATGGGTAGTGCGTGCAACCCAGCACCAGCGTATCTGCCCCTTGCTCGACCAATGGCTTCACATAACGCTCCACCAGTTGATAAGTTTCACGCGAGCTGAGCTCACCTTTCTCGATCTGATGCGCCAGACCATTACACGCTTGCAGCAAGAACGTAACGCTAGCATCCTGCGCTACCTGCGATTGCAGCTTGAGGAATTTGTCACTGGCAAGGGTATTTGCAGTAGCAAGTACACCGATGGCGCCGCTACGCGTCAGGCTAGCCGCAGGTTTTAACCCAGGCTCAACACCGACCACCGGTAGCTCGGGGTAACGCGTTCGTAGTCCTGCAATTGCGGCAGCGGTTGCTGTGTTACAGGCAACGACGAGTGCTTTGATATTTTGAGTGAGCAAGAAAGCAGCAATCGATACCGTACGCTCGACAATCACTGCTTCCGGTTTCTCACCGTAAGGCGCAAAGCCAGAGTCCGCAAAATACAGCAGCGACTCATCAGGCAACAGCGTATGCACATGACGCAGCACCGACAAGCCACCAATGCCCGAATCGAAGATGCCGATCGGTGCATCGCGGCTTAATGTGATGACGGAATCAGCCAAGCGTGACCGGTATACCCGCAAAATTACCCGTCGCGATCCGCTCTTGCCACTCTTTCGGGCCGCTCAGGTGTACCGAGCTTCCTTCAGCGTCAACAGCGACCGTCACTGGCATATCTTTGACGTCGAATTCGTAGATTGCTTCCATACCGAGATCGGCAAAGCCAACGACTTTCGCGGATTTGATCGCTTTCGACACCAAATACGCGGCACCGCCCACTGCCATCAGATACGCCGAGCGGTGTTTGCGAATCGACTCGATTGCCACCGGCCCGCGCTCGGCCTTACCGACCATGGCGATCAAGCCGGTTTGCTCGAGCATCATGTCGGTGAACTTGTCCATACGTGTGGCCGTGGTGGGGCCCGCCGGGCCAACGACTTCATCGCGCACTGGGTCAACCGGGCCAACGTAATAGATAACGCGGTTTTTGAAATCAACCGGCAGCGGCTCGCCTTTGGCGAGCATGTCTTGAATTCGCTTATGCGCAGCATCGCGGCCCGTCAGCATCTTGCCATTCAGTAGCAGTGTCTGACCGGGCTTCCATGAGGCGACTTCGGCAGCGGTGAGTGTGTCGAGATCGACGCGATGCGATTTTTGCGTATCCGGCATCCAGTGCACCTGCGGCCACTCGGAGAGCGATGGTGGCTCTATGTAGGCAGGGCCCGATCCATCCAGCGTGAAATGCGCATGCCGAGTGGCAGCACAGTTCGGAATCATTGCCACGGGCTTAGAAGCGGCATGCGTTGGGTACATGCTGATCTTCACATCCAACACGGTTGTCAGGCCGCCCAAACCTTGAGCACCGATCCCGAGTGCGTTCACTTTTTCATACAGCTCGATACGCAACTCTTCGAGTTTGTTTTGCGGGCCGCGCTGCAGCAGCTCGTACATGTCGATGTCATCCATCAGCGACTGCTTGGCGAGCAGCATAGCGCGCTCGGCGGTGCCGCCAATACCAATACCCAGCATACCCGGCGGGCACCAGCCCGCGCCCATGGTCGGAACGGTTTTCAGGACCCAATCCACCAGTGAGTCCGAAGGGTTGAGCATCACGAATTTGCTCTTGTTCTCGGAGCCACCGCCTTTGGCGGCAACTTGTACTTCGACCGTATTGCCCGGTACGACAGTCATGTGTACGACAGCAGGCGTATTGTCTTTCGTGTTCTTACGCTCGAAGTGCGGATCGGCAACGACCGATGCGCGTAACTTGTTATCTGGGTGGTTGTAGGCGCGACGTACACCCTCGTTCACTGCGTCCTCAATCGAGCCAGCAAAACCCGCAAAGCGCACATCCATGCCGATGGTGAGAAACACATTCACGATACCGGTGTCTTGGCAGATGGGCCGCTTACCCTCGGCGCACATACGCGAGTTGGTGAGGATCTGCGCAATGGCATCTTTCGCGGCGGGACTTT
>JBIKUP010000191.1:0-4073 GCA_044347535.1 Burkholderiaceae bacterium | reverse complement strand
CCCCAAGACTAGCGTGCTTTTTATAGATTTCATTGTTTCGTCCTCCTGTTCTCAATCAGCGATACAGTGCGTGTGCCGTATGCCGGCGAACCGGCATACGGTCACCTCACGGCATTAAACGCCGAGATCAAACTCCCGGCCTTGCTTGGCGATGTACCCATATGCAGCATTGCTGCGTGAGCCGCCCATAGCCAGATACTCAGCCTTCATCTTTGCGATCATGTCGTTGTCAAACGGCGTGGTCATTGCATCAGCGGCCATTTTCTGTGCATCAAGCTTGTACAGCTTGGCCGAGTTGAGACCGAAGATCTTGTTCTTGACCGTGCCACGACCGTCGCCCAGAGGAATCTTCCAGCCCTGGCTCTTCATGATGCTCTCTGGGATTTCGAGACGACGCATCGCTTCGATCTGCCACTGTGGCGAGCCATACCAGACCGAGTCGGTACCCCAAACTACGCGGTCCGGACCCATCAGGTTGACCAGCTGACCAACGAAGGCCGAGCAGAACTTCGGATCGGTAACAGCGGTCGACGCAAACACCGAGCCCAGCTCTGCGTAAACGTTTTTGACGCCGAATTTCTCCGGGATGCGGGCCAGATCGGTCGACCACTGGATGTAGCCGTTCTTTTCGAACTGAGCCATTTCCATATCCGGCTTATCAGCCAGCCATGGACGCAGCGCTGCGTGATAAATCACGAAGTTCATCTGTGGCCAATCTTTAGCAGCCTGGCCGAGATCGTTGACGGTAGCATGTTCCCACGTGCCGGCAAAAGCCTTCTCGTAATCACGCGGCATTAGACCCTTGTGGATACAGATCGTGTTGATGCCTGCCTTAATTGCTTTCTCGTAGAAGGGGTACATCAGTTTTTCATCATCCAGGCGCCATGCGAATTTCGACGGACCGAATGGATCACCAATGGTGTACGACTTCCAGGACACTGGCTTCAGCTCTTCGATCGCGCGATCGACTTCATCCATCCAGTTCGGATATTTCGGCGTGATCACTGAGTGGCCGAGCATACGGACAGTACCGGCCATTTTGTTCACCGAGCGGCAGGCATTCTGGATCGCATCGTTCGAGAGCAGCCACCAGTTCGGATCATCAAACGGTGCGCCAGACAGCAACGCTACCGAGGTATCCGAGTCAAGGAAAATCTCCTTGAGGTAGTTGTCCATCTTGTAGCGCGACAGATTGGTCGGAATATTGCCGATGTTTGGGTTGACCTTGGCGCCCTCAGCCCATTTGGTCAGGCCAAGCAGACCTTCCTCTTTGAAGTCATCGCGAATGAAGTGGGTTTGATCATCAAAAATGAATTGGCCCTTGTACTTCGCCTTGCGATCGCCTGCTGCGTCCGGGTTCTTCGCTTCTGCCTCGGTCACATCAAACACGTTACCGTAGACCTGATTCATCGCAAGGAACGCGGTTGCCATACCAGAGGAGGTCGCCAGAAAGTCACGGCGACTCAAGTTGTGGCGCTTGGCTTCCTTGTCGGCCATTTCCTTGATCAGGAATTCGACCTTCTTTTGCTTCTCGGTTTGCGGCAGGGGGTTGTACTCACCGTTCGATACCATCTGCGTCGGGATCGGCGAGCGGAAAGCTGCTTCGTCTGCGGGTAAGCACTCGGCAAACTCACGCTCCGTCATCGAAACACCAAAAAATGGCCTTTGCTTGTCAGTCATTTTTGTCTCCTCAGGTTGTTATTCAGGGCGGCTTCACCCTGTTTGCTGCAAGGCTGCGCTTGTAGATGGACTTCCGATCAAGGAGGCCCACTACCCGCCCAACCCTCAACACCGTCGCTACACGATGACTCAGTGCAGCATGTTCGCTTCCACACCCATGACAGACAGGGCTAATGGCGAATCCTGAAACTAAAGAGCAATCTGTGTGCCAATGGCCGGGCAGCGCTTGCCTGTTCGACTTGGCTGAAATTCTGATTCGTTTGCCGCGAATTAACTGAAGAAACAGCAGCGACTCAATGTCACCCAATGCTAGTTCACCGTCTCGGTGTAACACCAAGCTGTGACACTGTCACAGCGTTGTCAGCGAGGTGTATCAGCGCGGTGGGGTGATGCCGTGTTGCTTCATGCGGCGGTATAAGGTCATGCGTGAGATGCCGAGATTTTGCGCTGCAGCAGTCACATTCCATTGGCAAGATTCGAGTTCACCGAGCAGTTCCACAGCTTGCTTGCCATGGCGCGACAGATCGCGCGCGATCAGCGGGCTGTCGGGGTCGTTGAGGTCTGGGTTCACCAGATACTCGGGCAGGTCGCCAACGGTAATCATTTGATCGACACAGACCGCTGCTGAGAAGTCCATCACATTCGCGAGCTCGCGCAGGTTACCGGGCCAGCGGTGGCGCATCAGTAGCGCTTTCGCTTCTGCGTCAATTGAGAGTAGGCGTTGTTGAGACGTGTTACGTGATTGCTTTGCGATCGCACGATCAATCAACCAGCTTAAATCCTCTCGCTCACGTACAGGCGGCAAGGTGAAATGCGCGCCATTCAAACGATAGAACAAATCATCACGGAATAAGCCTTCGCGTACGCGCGACTCAAGATGACAATGAGTTGCCGCGATAACGCGCACGTTGATGGGCACCGGACGCTGGGCGCCAACCGGCACCACTTCTTTTTCAGATAGCACTCTCAGCAAGCGTGTTTGCATTGCCTTCGGCATATCACCAATTTCATCCAGGAACAGCGTGCCACCATCGGCTTCTTGAATTAAACCCTTTCTTCCCTTGGTGGCTGCACCCGAGAAACTGCCTGGGGCATAGCCAAACAACTCGCTCTCTATGAGAGTGTCGGGAATCGCAGCGCAATTGACGGCAATGAATGGGCCATCACGTCGCTCACTGCTCTGATGCAGCGCCTTGGCAAAATATTCCTTACCACTACCGGTCTCGCCGGTCACCAGAATACTGATCGGCGAATTTGCCAGGCGCGCAGCCCGTGCGATCTGTTTTTCGAGCTGTGTATCGCCTTGTGTGAGCGCCTTGAGCTCGGCAGGAATCACAACGGTAGTGCTTTCCTCTGCTCCGGACATACTGCGACGCGCCGGCCATTTCACCGACAAGAACACCACCTGCAGCGAGTTATGAATCTTTAGCGCCCGGCGATCAACGGGTCGCTCTGCCAAGTAATTGGGAAGATCATTGACGGTAAGTTCGATCAAATCCGAAATCGACTGCCCCATTAGCCCCGTGCCCATGTGCTGCTTGAACAATTTCTCTGCGAGATGGTTATAGCCGACGACTTTTCCAGAGGCGTCTATCGCAAGTAGATATTCCGGGCTCACCTCAAGGAACTCCGGCGCAGTGGACATCCGCAATATCCATTGATCACGATAGTGATGCAAGAAGTAGGCGTTCTCGATTTTGTGCGCATACATACGCACCAACTGCAGTGCCAGGTGCTGACTGGTCTTGTCAGAGGGGGAGGTCAGTAGCGAGATATCCAGTACAGCTTTCAAGTGACCTGCTGGATCATATACCGGTGCTGCAGTACAGGTCAGTGGAATATGGGTTGCGTCGAAGTGATCTTCTAGGTGAACTGTCAACGCCTCACCCGTCGTGATGCAGGTGCCAACTCCGCAGGTTCCTGCCACCGTTTCATGCCAATTCGACCCGAGGTACAAGCCTGCTTTTCTCAGGCTGGCATCAAGTTGAATATCACCCATGAAGTCAACAGTTACGCCATGTGAATCGGTGAGAAGGATTGCGTAGCCTAGCCCAGCGACATGGTGATAAAGCGCCTCTACACCGTGACGTGCAATGTGCAGAAAATCTTCGAGCTGGTCTTTGTGTTCTCGAACCCGGTCACTGGGCAGGATAATCGCTTCCTGCATCCGGGTCGGATCGAGCTTGTGATCATGAACGCAGCGCATCCATGATTCTCGAATGATCTGATCATGCAACAGTCCGGCCTGCGAGCGTGCCTCTGCGACCTGCACCACTGTCTCGATATGCTTCTTTTTTTCTGCTAGCACCGTGCCACCGTGAGGGTTGGGTTGGTCGGAGAGCCTGATCGTTATTTTTCTCGTCAGTCAGGCTGGCTCATGCAGCAATTATCTC
>JBIKUP010000190.1:0-4080 GCA_044347535.1 Burkholderiaceae bacterium | reverse complement strand
TGGCGGCTTTGGTGAGGTTTTCAGTGAGCCCGATCTGACGCAGTAGCTCGATGCGCTTTTTGTTGGCCAGCGCGTCCTCCCCAATGCGCAAGCTCAACTCAGCGTCCACGCTGAATGGCAGGGAATGCGGGCGATTGGTTGTCATTTAAAGAATTTTTCGGGCGCTTTTCGGGCGCTAGCCTTAGCAAATAACGAAGCGAATGCGGACGCTTATGGGAAAGCCAATGGGGGGAGCGACAGAGGAATCTACCCGATTTGACAAGCAAAATAAAGTTCAATAAACTTTGATCAAAATAAATCTGGGTACATTTAGGATCCTGCTGCCTGGCCAACTTACTTAATCGCCTTTGGAGCAGCGCGCGATGCAAAATATACCCAGATAAATTTAGATTCCACACGAGACTAGAAATGCCTGTGAATAAAGCTCTTTACCAAGCCTGTCTGGCGCTGGCGCTAATCGCATTAGGCCCGATCACCGCCTCTGCGGGGGGCGACGTCAAAATCCTACTCGAACTGCTGCTGGAGAAAGGCATCATCACGCAGGAAGAGTTCGACCAGAAGCTGAAAGTCGCTCGCGACAAAGAAGAGATTCGCGCCTTCAACGAGGCACAGGATGTTCGCCGCGCCAACCGCGAGATCGACAAGCGCGCCGAGGATGAGCGTAAATTTAAGACCCAAATCTACGGACAGGTGTCGGCGGGCTATTACCAGGCTTCAAACATGACCTCGGCCAACCTAGATGCGTCTGGCATGAGTGACCAGCCCAAGGGCAACAATCGGGTCGGCCTCAAGGTGTCGCGTGAGCTGGATGCAGACACAACGGCCATGATCACGCTGGAATCGAATTTTTCGGCGCGCACGGGTGCGGTGGGTCGAGATGCTGCAGCGACCGGCAGTGGAGTGAATCCGCTTTTAGACCGGGAAGCCAACTTCAGGATCATTTCAAAGGTATATGGCACCTTCATCATCGGGCGAGGTCCGAATGTACAAACGGATTTATCCAGCGCTTTTGACGCGCGCAGTAATTGGAATTTTGGTGGCCTCAAGCCGATTGCCCGTTATGCGGGCTTCCATAGCGCATCTGGCATCAACCGCGCTGACCGCTTGATCCGTTACATCTCGCCATCGATGAATGGCTTTAATGCCGATATCGGCTTTGCACCCGGTGGTGTGCCCGGCGATGTCGATCAGGCTACCAATATCTATCTCGGTGGACGCTATAAAAATGGCCCATTCGAGCTTGGCTACAACCATATCGAAGCAAGGGTAGCCGGCGCTGGTGTTACAACGCAGACCAGCGTGAACAACCGCGTGGACTTCTTTGCGGCCAAATATACCTTCGACCAGTTGACGCTAAACGCTGGCTACGTGATGACACGCAATCCGGCCAACCCGGCAACCACACTAAGCGCCAGTTCGCCGAATGGCCAAGCAGATGTGGACACCTTTTTTACGGGTGCGCTATATCGGTTTACACCGCAGCTGAGCGTCAATGGCGGCTACTACACCGTCAAGGACAAGCGCCAGGGCGGTAGCGGCGTGAATGACGTGACGATGATCGCGACTGGTTTGACGTGGTCACCCTACAAGGAATGGGACCTCTTCCTCGATTATGCAATGGCCGATCGTAAAACCGGTGCCACCGCGGTTTTTACGATTTACGACAGCTGGCGGCCTGACAGCGGCTACGCAGCGACCAAGCCACACTCGGCGAGCACGCGCGATCAGTCCGGCATATCGGTCGGCGCCCAGTACAAGTTTTAACTGATGCAGCACCCACTCAAAAGGTCACCATTAATGAGATACGGCATTGCTAATTCACGAGTTGCTTCTTTAATGGCTGCATTCATCGCTTCCATGCTGCTATCAGTGAGTGTGCAAGCGGCTGAAGTCAAGGTTGCTGTAGCAAGTAATTTTGCGCAACCGATGAAGGATATCGCTATCGAGTTCGAGAAGGACACCGGCCACAAGCTGAATCTGACACAAGGTGCGACGGGTAAGTTCTACGCACAGATTACGAATGGCGCGCCGTTCGAGGTTTTTCTATCTGCAGATGATGAGACACCCAGCAAACTAGTAAAAGAAGGCAAGGCTATCTCGGGCACGCAATTTACGTATGCGATTGGCCGCCTGGTGCTTTGGTCGCCCGATGAAAAGCTAGTCGATCAAGGCGGAGCTGTCTTGAAAACCGATCGATTTAAATTTATTGCGATTGCGAATGCCAAGGTTGCGCCCTATGGACGCGCAGCAGTACAAGCCATGCAAAAACTTGGCGTGTTAAGCACTATTGAACCGCGTGTGGTACAAGGCGAAAGCATCACGCAAACGCATCAATTCGTTACCACCGGTAACGCGCAACTCGGGTTTGTCGCACTTTCTCAGGTGTGGGAAAACAACCGCATCAAGTCTGGCTCGGGATGGATCATCCCCGAAGAGATGCACGAGCAGTTACGCCAAGATATCGTCCTGCTCAATCCCGGCAAAGATTCAAGTGCGGCGACTGCATTGGTTAATTACTTGAAGTCGGATAAGGCCAAAAAGATCATCGAAAGGTACGGCTACAAGCTACCCTGATGTTTCATCATGACTCTCGTCGTCTGTACATCATCAGTACCCGATGAGTTCAGGCGCCTGAACGCAGGCGCCTTTTTTCATTGGCTGCTGAATCCGTATGATGAGGTTTAGTGCGCTTAATTTACTGGCAGTCGCACCTCGAAGCAGGTACCTCCACCTAACTTACTCTCGAAATAGATGTCGCCAAGGTGGGCATTCACGACGGTCTTGGATAACCATAGCCCGACACCCATACCCTCGGCTTTGCTCGTCTTAAATAATTCAAATACGGACTGACGCATCTCATCACTGATGCCCGGGCCGTTATCCGACACCTTCAATATCACCTCGGTATCTGTGCAGATACTCTGGACTTCAACCCGGCCGGGGACTTGTGACGACTCTGCTGCCGCCTCAATCGCGTTATTCAATACATTCAATACCACTTGCTGTAATTGCGTCTGATCGCCCACCACCGGGCAACTATCTTCCAGCTGACATACCAGCTCAACTTGCTTAGCCTGCGCGTGCGAGTGAACTAGTGCTGCACAGTCGCGGACCAAGTCATTCATATCCAAACTAACCATGGCGCCACTTCTATCCTCGAACAACTTGCGTAGCTTGACGATGATATCTGCAGCGCGACGATTATCCCGGTTGAGGTCTGCCACGAGGCGTTTTACCTCTTCGTCAGTATTGGTTTCTACTGACTCCTCGGAAATAATTCGCTCTACCAGTTGGGTATTCAGGCGTATCGAGCACAGGGGCTGATTAAGTTCATGCGCCAAACTCGCGACCAACGCCCCCATCGCTGCTGTCTTGTTCGACAAGGTCAACTGCCGAATAATCTCTTCTCGCTCTTGCAGCAGATGCTGTAATTCTTGCTGGTGCTTACCCAGCAAGGTCTGTCGGGTTTCAGCTGCGGCGAGCTCGCGCTCCGTCTGCAAGCGATCCATTTCGCGGCGCTCGAGAAATATCCGCAAAAAACCAATATTGGTCAGTGGGATACAGAGCATCTGCCCCATCACCATGATTGCTTGATCTGGCGTGTTGGCATAGATATCCAACGACCCCGGATCGACCGCGATACCGATTGCACGTATACCCAGAGTCACTGAAAATCCGATGCCACCCGCCATCAACAGATCAGCGCCCAAGCTTTGCTTTTCACCTTTAAGCCAATAACCTAGCAAGAAATAATCAATCAGGATCACCGAGTAGAAGGCGAAGTAATAGACCTGAAGGTAGTACTCGGAGACGCCATTCTCGAATGCGCCAATCATGGTAACCAGGAAAATGATGGACGTCAGCGCATAGAACCACTTGGCTTGAGTGGATACATTTCCGAAAAACATGCGCAGTGCGAGGCACCTCCCAGCATTCCCCAACACCATCGGGATTTGGCCTATATAGATGAACGCCCACTCACTCACTACTCCGCGCATAGCCAATGGTACGACTGCGATGCCACTTAAAAGCCCGGACAGGCACCACAATCTGACCTGTGCGTTACGCTGCTCTGATAAG
>JBIKUP010000189.1:0-4107 GCA_044347535.1 Burkholderiaceae bacterium | reverse complement strand
TGAACTAATTGATGAAATCGCTAAAGCAGCCGACATCTCGAAAGCCTCCGCTAGCCGTGCACTGGAAGCCATGATCGATGCAGTTGCTCACACATTGAAAAACGGCGATACGGTGACCTTGGCCGGTTTTGGTACGTTTGCTGTGACTGACCGTGCCGAACGTATCGGCCGCAACCCACGCACACGCGAAGAGATCAAGATCCCGGCATCCAAAGTGCCGAAATTCAAACCTGGCAAGGCCTTGAAAGATGCGCTAAACTAATGGTTTGCCCGACGTGGTGACAAACGTCGGCGCAGACTGGCTAGCGCGGACGTCACATAGGTTTCCGGCGGGTGCTTAGCTCAGTTGGTAGAGCGGCGCCCTTACAAGGCGTAGGTCGGGAGTTCGAGCCTCTCAGCACCCACCAACAAGTCAGCTGCAATGTGTAGTTTCAGGAGTGGTAGTTCAGTCGGTTAGAATACCGGCCTGTCACGCCGGGGGTCGCGGGTTCGAGTCCCGTCCACTCCGCCAGACCCAGAAAGGCGAACCCAGTGTTCGCCTTTTTTTATGCATCACATAATGATTAGCCCGACCACGGGCAAGGACTAAGAGTGCGCCATGCTTGATTTCTTCCGCACCCATCAACGGCTGATGCAGTTTCTGCTACTGCTGATTATTCTCCCTTCGTTTGCCTTTTTTGGCCTGCAAAGTTACACCAGCATGAGCGATCGCGAAGCCGTTGTCGCCGAAGTCGCTGGGCAGAAGATTTACCAAAAAGAATGGGACGCTGCTCAGGCGCGCCAGTTGGATCGTTTCAAGCAGATGTTTGGTGACCAGTTTAATGCGGCCATGTTTGATACGCCGGACGCCAGAATGGGGGCGCTGGAAAATCTGGTGGCGCAAAAAGCCTTGGTCAAAGACGTCGCCGACAAGCACCTCACTGCCTCCGATGATATGGTGCGGCAGACTATTCTTAGCATCCCCGGCTTGACCGATGCTGATGGCAAGTTCAACAAAGAACGTTATCAGCAATTGCTTGGAGCACAGGGCTTGAACCCTGAAAAATTCGAGGCTACGCTGCGCCATGACTTGGCGATGCAGCAGGTGAATGCAGCAGTTCAGGGCAGCGCCTTTGCGCCTAGCGCGATCGCTCTGCGCCTTTCTTCGCTCAACCAGCAAAAACGCGAAGTACAAGAACTGAGCGTCGATGCAAAAGATTTTCGCGCACAGGTGAAGATCACCGATGCGATGATTCAAGAATTCTACGATCGCTTCCCGGCGCAATTCCAAATCCCGGAATCCTTGAAGGCAGAGTTCGTCGTGCTATCCGCGCCGATGGTGGAAGATCAAATTGTGGTCAGCGATGAGCAGATCAAAAAGTTTTACGAGCAAAACCAGGCGCGCTACAAGTCGGATGAGCAACGTCGTGCCAGCCATATTTTGATCAAAGCGGGCAAGGCAATGTCCGCCACCGAGAAGGGCGCCGCTAAGGCCAAGGCTGAGAAGTTACTCGCCGCAGTGAAAAAAAGCCCGGGTGATTTTGCCAAGCTCGCTAAAGAGAACTCAGATGACCCTGGATCGGCCGAGCGTGGTGGTGATCTTGAGTTCTTTGGCAAGGGAATGATGGTCAAGCCGTTTGAAGATGCGGCTTACCAGCTGAAAGAAGGCGAGATCAGCGGCATTGTCGAGTCCGATTTCGGCTTCCACATCATCAAACTGACGGCAATCAAAGCGGCGGCGACGCGTCCGCTATCCGAGGTGAAATCCAATATCGAAGATGAAATCCGTCGCACCGAGGCGGGCAAAAAAATCGCTTCGATGATCGAGACCTTCAACAACATGGTCTATGAGCAACCAGACAGCCTGAAGCCTGTCGCTGACAAACTGGGGCTCAAGATTGAGACGACTGCTGGCCTGACCCGTCAGCCTAACCCTGCGTTGCCGAAGCAGGCGGCATACAACCAGCCGAAATTCCTCGCGGCGATTTTTGCCGACGATGCCATCAAGGGCAAACACAACACAGAAGCGATTGAGGTGGGTTCAGGCATTTACATTGCCGGTCGTGTTGTAGAGCATAAGCCGGTCGCCAAAGTACCGCTGGCTGACGTGAAGAAAGCCATTGAAGAGCGTGTAGTGTCGATAGAGGCAGAGAAATTCGCTCAGGCCGCTGGCGTAAAGCGTCTGGCGGAGTTGAAGGCAGGCGGTAGCGCAGAGTTTGGTGCAAGCAAGCCGGTATCACGCGCCAACTTCAACGGCGTATCGGCACCTGCAGTCACCGCCATCATGAAAGCGGATCCCACCAAGTTGCCGGCCTACGTGGGTGTATCTGTTCCTGGTAAGGGCTATAGCATCTTCCGCATCAATTCGATTGACGAGCAAACTGCGAATGCAGAAGCGATCAAATCAGAAAAGCAGCAGGTGGAAGAATTCATCGCTGCCCAAGAGATGGCCGGTTATCTCGGCGTGATTCGTAAACGCGCGAAGGCAGAAATTCTCAAGACCACGCCAGAGCCGAAGGCAGTGACTGCGTCGAAGCAGTAATCGCTTTTTGATCATTTAACTGGACCCCGGCACAGGCCGGGATCCAGAGGCTGCATCACTCGGCAGCAATCAGTGTTTGCGCTGCCGCCAAAAAGTCTGTTTCCTCAATACCCGGCATCGTTAGTACGCGAGAATTGATATATCCCGCGAAATTCTTTTCTATCGAGCGCAGATACGCGGGGTCATAGTGCTCCACCAGCAGCGTCTCAACCAAGGCAGCGATCTCACCGGTTTCAGCCAAAGACTGCCAACGGTGAATCTTTTCTTTGCTGTGTAATTGCGTCAGATGCGATAACTGCGATACCAGTAATTCTGTATCGCTCACCAAGTGTGGATAATCTTCAATAAGCAACTTCACTCGATCATTTGTCGGTAGCTGCACCTGTACACACTGCGCGCTTCGGATGCGATCCATCAGCGCGGCGGGCACACGAAGGTCACCAATCTTCTTGCTTTCCGATTCCACATACACCACACGATCAGAGGTAAACCTGCGCAGCGTTTGCCACAGCCGGGTCTCGAACATTTTTTGCGAGGGTTGAGGGTTCAACGGCAAGCTGCCAAGCACTGATCCACGATGGGCGGCCAGTTGCTCCAGATCGAGCACCTGCGCACCCGATTGCTCGAGGTATTGCAGTAAACGGCTCTTGCCGCTACCCGTAGTGCCGCAAATTACTCGAAACTGCAGTGACAAGGGCAACTGCTCAAGAACCTGCATCACACTGTGACGGTAGGCCTTATAGCCACCATCAAGTTGCACCACCGGCCAGCCTACTTTGGCGAAGATTAGCGCCATCGAGCCGCTACGGTTACCGCCACGCCAGCAATAGATCAGCGGTTTCCATTGCTTCGGCATTGCTTGGAAGCGCTGCTCAAGATGATGCGCGATATTGCGCGCCACGATCGCAGCGCCCAGTTTGCGCGCCTCGAATGGGCTTTGTTGTTTGTAGAGGGTGCCGACGGTGATGCGCTCGGCATCATTCAGTACCGGGCAGTTGATGGCACCGGGAATATGATCCAGCGCAAACTCGGCGGGTGATCGAACATCAATGATGCTGTCGAACGTATCCAACTCAGCGATGACCTGATCCGCTGGCAGCAGAGAGGGATATTTCATCAGGCCGTCATTTCAGCAGCGATCGCAGGCTAGGCCAGACGTTATCCAGCATGACCGTCTGCGCACGCTGGTTCGGATGAATACGATCCTGCTGAAAAAACCGCTCGGTATCTTCAAGGCCGGCGAACAAGAAGGGCACCAGTTTCACGTTGCGCTCGCGCGCCAGACCCTGATACATGGCCGCGAAGCGTTTACTGTAGTCCGGTCCGTAATTGGGTGGCACGCGCATCCCCAGCAGCAGGACGCGCGCGCCAATGCGGTCAGCGGACTTGATCATTTCGCGCAAGTTGGACTGGGTTGCCGCCAGCGATAGGCCACGCAAACCGTCATTCCCACCAAGCTCAATGATCAACACGGCGGGCTTGTGTTGCTGCAGCAGGCCTGGCAAGCGAGTCAGACCGCCGGCGGTAGTCTCGCCGCTAATGCTGGCGTTAACTACGCTGACCGGGAGCTTGTCGTCGGACAGGCG
>JBIKUP010000188.1:0-4126 GCA_044347535.1 Burkholderiaceae bacterium | reverse complement strand
CCGCTTTGCGCAGGATACCAAACAGGTAGTGTTACAGCGTATCCGCGATGCCGAGCGTGAACAAATCTTGGCTGATTTTCTGGCGCGTGGTGATGCGCTCGTCACAGGCTCCATCAAGCGTATGGAGCGTGGTGATGCGATCGTCGAGTCCGGCAAGATTGAGGCCCGCTTGCCGCGTGATCAGATGATCCCGAAAGAAAACCTGCGTATCGGTGATCGTGTGCGTGCTTACATTCTGCGCATCGACCGCAACGCACGCGGACCGCAAGTGATTCTGTCGCGTACCGCACCTGAGTTCATCATGAAGTTGTTCGAGCTTGAGGTGCCTGAGATCGAGCAGGGGCTGCTCCAGATTAAATCAGCAGCGCGTGACTCGGGCGTACGCGCGAAGATCGCGGTGTATACCGAAGACAAGCGGATTGATCCAATTGGCACCTGCGTCGGCATGCGTGGTTCGCGTGTGCAAAGCGTGACGGGTGAGTTGGGTGGCGAACGTGTCGATATCGTGCTGTGGTCTGATGACCCCGCACAATTTGTGATTGGCGCATTGGCACCGGCCAATGTCTCTTCGATTATGGTGGATGAAGAGAAGCATGCGATGGATGTGGTAGTCGATGAAGAAAACCTTGCCATCGCGATCGGTCGTGGAGGTCAAAATGTGCGTCTGGCGAGTGAGCTGACCGGCTGGCAAATCAACATCATGACCGCAGAGGAATCAGCTGATAAAGCTGCTTCTGAAACTGCTGTCATCCGTGGATTGTTCATGGATAAGTTGGATGTTGACGAAGAAGTCGCCGATATCCTTGCGCAAGAAGGCTTCTCGACCTTGGAAGAGATCGCTTACGTACCGATCCAGGAAATGCTCGAGATTGAAGCGTTCGACGAAGATACCGTCAACGAGTTACGCAACCGCGCGCGTGATGCGCTGGTGACCGAAGCGATTGCCTCCGAAGAAGGGCTTGAGGGCATGGAAGATGCGCTGGTCAACCTCGAGGGTATGGACCGTATCACGGCCGGCAAGCTTGGTTTGGCTGGTGTGAAAACTGTCGAACAGTTTTCTAATTTAGCTTACGACGAATTCGGAGCAATTCTTGCGCTGCCAAGCGATCGTGCCCGCGAATTGATTGAAGGTGAGTTCAAAGATGTCACCGACGAAGAAATGCGGCTGATCGATGCGAAATATGACGATCGTGCAAAAGCGTTGCAGGCGCATGTATGGGGACTTGCCGAGAGCAAGTAAACAGACCGTAGACCCCCGGATAAGCGTCACAAGAAAAGAGGATTGAATGGCGAGTAACAACGTAGCCCAGTTTGCCACCGAGCTGAAAATGCCGGCAGATTTGCTGCTCAAGCAGCTGCGCGATGCGGGTGTCGAAAAGCAATCGACTGAGGATGCATTGTCCAAAGAAGACAAGGACAAGCTGCTTGGTCATTTGCGCAAGGTCCATGGCGCCACCGGTGACGGCGAGAAGAAGAAGATTACGCTGACGCGCAAAGAGACCACAGAAATCAAACAGGCCGACTCTAGCGGCAAGTCGCGCACGATCCAAGTTGAGGTTCGTAAGAAACGCACGTTCGTTAAGCGCGATGAGGTTGCGCCAGCAGAGCCGCCCGCACCGGTGATCGATGAAGCCGAGCAGGAGCGCCGAAGTGAAGAGTCACGGCGTCAATCCGAGCTAATTGCGCGGCAAGAAGCCGAGTTGCGCGAGAAACAGCAGCAACTCGAACGCTTGGAGGCCGAGCGAATCGCTGCACAAGCGAGCGAGGCTGAGCAGCGTCAGGAAGCCGTCGCTGCGGGCGAAGAGGCAAAGGCAGAACTTGCTAAGCGCGAGAAAGAAGCATCTGAGAGAGTCGCCGCAGCAGAAGAAGCGCGTAAAGCTGTTGCGGATGAAGTTGCGCAGATCAAGGCGATGATGTCGCAGCCGCGCAAGGTCATCAAAGCACCAGAACCGCCACCAGCAGCAGCGCGTGCTGAAGGAACGCTGCGTCGTCCTGCTACCACGCCTGCGAAACCCGGCGAGAAGACTGCCGACAAGAAGCCCGGCGAAAAGAAATCGATCAAGTCGGCCAATGTGTCTTCGACCTGGCAAGACGAGAAAAAGCGTACCGGTGGCCTGAAAACACGCGGCTCCCCGACAGGTGGTCGTGATGGTTGGCGTGCCGGTCCACGTGGTCGTCGCCAATCCCAGCAAGACGATCGCGAATCGAATTTCCAGCAGCCGACTGAGGCCATCGTTCGCGAAGTACATGTGCCGGAAACCATTACCGTTGCTGAGCTTGCCCACAAAATGGCAGTTAAGGCGGCCGAGGTCATCAAGCAGTTGATGAAGCTCGGTCAGATGGTCACTATCAACCAGGTGCTTGATCAAGAGACCGCGATGATCGTGGTTGAAGAAATGGGCCATGTCGCGCACGCGGCCAAGCTAGATGACCCGGAAGCCCTGTTGGAAGTCGGTGCTGTAGTTACCGACGCCGAGTTGCTGCCACGCGCGCCAGTTGTTACGGTGATGGGTCACGTCGATCATGGCAAGACCTCGCTGCTCGACTATATTCGTCGCGCTAAAGTGGCTGCAGGTGAAGCAGGCGGCATTACCCAGCATATTGGTGCGTACCATGTCGAGACACCGCGCGGCATGATTACTTTCCTCGATACGCCGGGTCACGAGGCGTTTACTGCCATGCGTGCACGCGGCGCGAAGGCAACCGACATTGTTATTCTGGTGGTTGCTGCTGACGACGGTGTGATGCCGCAGACCAAAGAGGCGATTGCACACGCACGTGCAGCGGGTGTGCCGCTGGTGGTGGCGATCAACAAGATCGACAAGCCAGGCGCCAACGCAGAGCGTGTGACGCAAGAGTTGATTACCGAGCAGGTGGTACCAGAGGCTTATGGTGGTGAGTCACCCTTTATTCCGGTGTCCGCCAAAACAGGTGAAGGTATTGATACCTTGCTGGAAAACGTATTGCTGCAAGCCGAGGTGTTGGAATTGACAGCAGCGATTGAAGCACCTGCCAAGGGTCTGGTCATCGAAGCCAAGCTCGATAAAGGCCGTGGTCCGGTAGCGACCATCATGGTACAGAGCGGCACGCTGAAACGTGGCGATATCATCCTTGCGGGTTCATCCTATGGCCGTGTGCGTGCCATGCTGGATGAGAATGGTAAGCCGATCAATGAAGCCGGCCCATCCATTCCGGTTGAGATTCAAGGATTGACCGAAGTCCCAGCCGCTGGCGAGGAGGCAATGGTGCTGACGGATGAGCGTAAGGCACGTGAGATTGCGCTGTTCAGACAGGGTAAATACCGCGACGTCAAACTGGCCAAGCAACAGGCCGCTAAACTCGAGAACATGTTCGAGCAGATGGTCGAGGGCGAGGTCAAGAATCTGGCACTGATCATCAAGGCCGATGTACAGGGTTCGCAAGAAGCACTGGTCGCTTCGCTGCAAAAACTTTCTACTGCCGAGGTGCGAGTGCAAGTCGTCCATGCTGCGGTGGGTGGTATCAGCGAGTCCGATGTCAACCTCGCGTTGGCATCCAAAGCTGTCATCATCGGCTTCAATGTGCGCGCAGACGCTTCAGCACGCAAGCTAGCTGAAACTTCGGGCATCGATATCCGCTACTACAACATCATTTACGACGTGATCGACGAGATCAAGGCGGCGATGGGTGGCATGCTGACACCAGAGAAGCGCGAACTGGCCCTAGGCTTGGTCGAGATTCGTCAGGTATTCCATGTCAGCAAAGTGGGCGCGATCGCTGGTTGCTATGTGCTGGATGGCATGGTCAAGCGAGGTTCACATGTTCGACTGCTGCGTGACAACGTCGTGATCTGGACGGGTGAACTCGATTCGCTTAAGCGCTTCAAGGATGACGTCAAAGAAGTGAAGTCTGGCTTCGAGTGCGGTTTGTCGTTGAAGAACTTCAATGACATCAAAGAAGGCGATCAGCTCGAGGTCTTTGAGGTTCAGGAAGTCGCTCGTACTCTGCAGTAAATAAGCAATGGACCCCGGCCTACGCCGGGGTCCTTGATATCTCTTAGCCTCAATGGCCAAACACAGTAAATCTATCCCAGGCCGTAGCCAGCGCGTCGCCGACCAAATCCAGAAAGATGTGGCCGAGCTGATCG
>JBIKUP010000187.1:0-4127 GCA_044347535.1 Burkholderiaceae bacterium | reverse complement strand
GCAGCTTTAATACGCTCGGCCTCTCTGGCATCGAGCAAACGAAAGCACGCCAGCGCGTCGAAAAACTGTTTTTCGACCAAACCGCCCATTTGCAAAACGCGCGAGCGGATTGCTTCGAGATCTTGCTCGTACTGGCGTGACGAATGTTCATTCGGCATGGTGGTCTCCTGATCAGCCGAAGCGGCCGGTAATGTAATCCTGCGTTTCTTTCTTGGTCGGGTTCAAAAAGATTTTGTCGGTTTCACCAAACTCGACCAGCTCACCCAAATACATATACGCCGTGAAATCCGAGCAACGGGCTGCCTGCTGCATATTATGGGTGACGATGGTGATGGTGTAATCCTCTTTCAACTCGCTGATCAGTTCTTCGATTTTGACGGTTGAGATCGGATCAAGTGCCGAGGTTGGCTCATCCAGCAACAATACATCGGGTTTGACCGCGACGCCGCGGGCAATACACAAACGCTGCTGCTGGCCACCGGAGAGCGAGAGCCCGCTCTTGCCCAGCTTGTCTTTTACCTCATTCCACAGTGCTGCCTTATTCAGCGCCCACTCAACGCGCTCATCCATCTCGCCTTTTGACAGGTTTTCATAGAGCCGAACGCCAAAAGCGATGTTTTCATAAATCGACATCGGAAATGGGGTGGGCTTTTGGAACACCATACCAACCTTGGCACGCAGCACATTAACGTCAACATCCTTGTCAAGAATGTTGCGGCCATTGAAAATAATCTCGCCTTCCGCACGCTGACCAGGATACAAGTCGTACATGCGGTTGAGGGTACGCAATAGCGTCGACTTACCACAGCCCGAGGGTCCGATGAAGGCGGTGACCTTGCGCTCGAAAATATCGAGATTGATCTGCTTCAGGCCTTGGAAGCTACCGTAGTAAAAATCCAAATTCTTCGCATGGATGATGGGCTTGAGATCGGTCGCCGTGACGGGCGCTGCCTCGCTCAGCGTCGCAATATTAATCATACTTAGCCTCAGTTAGTCTTGGTCTGTCTGATCAACAATCGCGACAGGATATTCAAGCCGAGTACGCTCATCGTAATCAGCAGCGCACCACCCCAGGCCAGCGACTTCCAGTTTTCATACGGACTCATCGCAAACTGGAAAATCACGACCGGCAGATTGGACATGGGTCGATTCATGTCGGTACTAAAGAATTGGTTCGACAAGGCAGTGAACAGCAAGGGCGCCGTCTCTCCAGAGATACGCGCGACTGCCAGCAAAACACCCGTCACCACTCCCGCCTTGACCGCACGTAGCCGAATCATGGTGGCCACTTTCCAGCGAGGCGCACCCAGTGCAAAGGCAGCCTCGCGCAAACTCGTTGGCACTAGTTGCAGCATATTGTCGGTCGTACGCACCACCACCGGAATGGCGATCAAGGCAATCGCGATACTTCCAGCCCAGCCAGAGAAATGCCTGACATTAGCCACGATCACCGCGTAAACGAACAAGCCAATCACAATCGATGGTGCCGACAACATGATGTCGGTGACAAAGCGCGTGATTTGCGCAAACTTACTCTCTTGCCCATATTCTGCGAGATACACACCGGCAAAAATACCGATCGGCGTGCTGATCAGAGTCGCTGTACCCACCATCAACAAGCTGCCCACAATCGGGTTCAGCAGCCCGCCACCTTCGCTACCAGGTGCTGGGGTGTTACTGGTGAATAGGTCGATGTCGATCGCGCCCAAACCGTTGATGAGCAGTACCGACAAGATCCAGAATAGGAAACCAATACCAAACGCCATTGCACAGACGGACAGCGAGATACCGATACGGTGAATCAGCAAACGACGCCGATAAATCGGATTGTCAGACTTGAATGGGTCTACGAGGGTGCTCATTTCGTGCCCTCCTTGCCCTCAAGAGACAGGAGCATCAGTTTTGCTACTGCCAGCACAATGAAGGTAATGGCAAACAGAATCAGGCCGAGCGCAAACAGCGAAGACATATGCAAGCCGGCTTCAGCTTCGGCAAATTCATTCGCCAAGGTCGACGCAATACTGTTACCCGGCGCGAACAAGGACCAGGATAACTTGTGCGCATTACCGATCACGAAGGTCACTGCCATCGTCTCACCCAGTGCGCGACCGAGGCCCAGCATGACGCCACCGACCACACCAATGCGGGTATACGGCAACACGATATGACGAACTACCTCCCATCGCGTACAACCAATCGCGTAGGCGGATTCTTTCAACACACCGGGGCAAGTATCAAATACATCGCGCATCACCGAGGCGATGAACGGAATAATCATCACTGACAAGATCAAGCCGGCGGTCAAGATACCAATGCCCATCATCGGGCCATTGAACAACACACCGATCACTGGCAACTTGCCGAGCGTGGCGGCGAGGAAGGGTTGGGCATAGTCGGCGAATAGTGGTGCGAACACAAACAAGCCCCACATACCGTAAATAATGCTGGGCACCCCAGCCAATAACTCGACGGCGGTGCCGAGGGGGCGTTTGAGCCAAACTGGGCAAATCTCTGTCAAGAACAAGGCAATCCCGAAGCTGACCGGGAACGCAATCAGCAGCGCGATCATCGAAGAAATAACGGTGCCGGCAATCGCAATCAGCGCGCCGTACTCATCATTGACGGGATCCCATTCGATGCGGGTGATAAACCCCGGTCCGAAGTGCTTGAGCGCGGGCCATGCACCCACGACCAGTGACGCAATAATTCCCACCAGGATCAGCAATACCAAGGCGGCAAACGCCATGGTCAGCTTGTGGAATAGGAAATCCTGCCATTTCTGGGCGCTGGATGACGCTGGTGGGGGAGCGACGGGTCGTGCGATGGGGGTCGGCCCTGCATCCGTCATTGGTACGCTCATGGTCGACATGGCCTCTTGCTACGCTTTAGGGTGGGGTTGCCCAGACGGGCGGAGACTTAACCCCGCGACTGTATCCCCGCTGTATGACAGTATTGTGACAGAGGCTCCGCCGGTCGCCGATAGTGCGCGTAGATTTCATGCGCTCTGTTGAATTTGGCCAGGCCATGCGTAGCTCGTGCTTTGCTTGCCAAGCCCAAGCATGGTAGTGGGTACTAACGGCGCGGGTAGCCCTCGGCCAGGATGCGCTGCCAAACCAACTCTTTTTCTTCTGCGGTCATGAACACCCAGTCGGCCACTTCACCAACGGTGCGGCCACAACCACGGCAAATGTCATCGAAGGTGGTGGAGCAAATCGCGACGCATGGGGTATCGGGTCGCTCGACGGGTGTGTTCATTAAAAGAATAGCAATCTGCTATGTAGAATCTGCCCCAACATGGCCATGTTGGGGCGAAGAATGAGCTCGGTCAGACGATGCGTTGCGAGGGGTCCAGCAAACAAGCATCCGGGCTGGCCTCGGTATTTGCTGCCTCTTTGGCGGTACGCACCTGCATGATGTCGGGCAGCTCAACACTGTTTTTGACTGCGGTCAGTTCGGCCAGGATAGAGATCGCGATCTCTGAAGGCGTTTTGCTGCCGATGTAAATCCCAATCGGGCCGTGCAGCTTAGCCAGTTGCTCAGGCGTCAGATCGAACTCCAACAAGCGCTCGCGGCGCTTCTGGTCGTTCGAGCGAGAGCCGATCGCGCCGACATAAAAAGCCTCGGACTTCAGTGCCTCCATCAGCGCCAGATCATCCAACTTGGGGTCATGCGTGAGTGCGACGACTGCCGAGCGACTATCCAATCGCATATCCATGACCAGATCATCCGGCATTGCATGCACCACCTGCACGCCCTCGACCGACCAACCATCGCGGTACTCTTCGCGCGGGTCACACACGGTGACAGCGTAGTCCATACCCACCGCGATCTGCGCCAAGAAGCGTGATAACTGTCCAGCACCAATAATCAGCAAACGCCAGCGCGGTCCATGAATCGTGGTCAATGCCGCTTCCGACACCTGCAGGCTCATGCCCGCCTTGGCGGGGCCGAGCGTGACCTCACCACTGTGAAGATCTACCCGGCGTGCCACCAGCTCGCCCTGGCCCAGCTTCGTTATCAGTTCGTCGATACGGCTGTTCGCAGACAGCGGCTCGATGGCCAGTTGGATCGTGCCGCCACACGGCAAGCCGAAACGATGCGCCTCATCGGCAGTGATGCCATAGGTG
>JBIKUP010000186.1:0-4133 GCA_044347535.1 Burkholderiaceae bacterium | reverse complement strand
CTCCGCTAGCTGGTTAGCGATTTGGATAATGGCGCGCAGCCGACCCTCAACTTCCAGCTTGCCCTCAACATAAGCTCGACCGAGCGACTCAAGTGAAGGTTGCAGTAAATAAGCCAGCGCCGAAGGCTTGGGTACTCGAATCGTTACCTCCGGATGGCTGCCACCCAGATCGAGTTGATGGCCATTCCAGAGCTTAAGGCGCAGCGGTATCCCAATTTGGGTATACACACGACTGATCCAGCGATCGAGCTTTTTCTCCCAAAACATAGCCCACCTCCCGCATTGGACTGTGCTGTCTGCTCAGGATCAGTGTATTGATGTTTATCTAAATGCCTAAAACAAACTATCGTTGGCGTCGTTGGTAGCGCCTGACGCGGCTCAGAGAAAGCGTTATTTAAGAAGCCATATCAGGGTTGTAGGCGGACTCTTGACCAGTGCCCGTCAGGCTCTCGCTGGTACGCGATTCGATCATGCAAACGCGAGCGCCGTCCCTGCCAAAACTCTATCCAGCTCGGATTTAGCCGGTAGCCACCCCAGTGTGGGGGGCGTGGTGGCTGTTCGCCAAAGCTTGCTTCCGCTTCTACAAATTGCTGCTCGAGTTGCTCGCGGCTGGCGATAGGTCTGCTCTGTGCCGAGGCAATTGCGCCGATACGACTCTTCAAGGGACGGATGCCAAAGTAAGCATCACTTTCTTCAGTCGCGACGCGCTCGACCGTGCCTTCAATACGAATCTGTCGCTCGAGGTCGTGCCAGTGAAAACTTAATGCTGCATGCGGGTTTTGCAGTAGCTGTTCACCTTTACGGCTTTGGTAGTTGGTATAGAACGTGAAGCCGCGTTCATCGAAGTCTTTGAGCAGGACGATGCGCAGTGATGGTCGCCCACTACTGTCGACCGTCGCTAGCCCCATCGCATTCGGTTCAGGGACTTGTGTCTCGACTGCCTGCTGGAACCATGTTGCGAACTGTTTAATCGGGTCGCTATCCACTTCTTGTTCAGAGAGGGTGGCTTGACTGTAATCACGGCGAAGGTCAGCGATAGGTAGTGTCATGGTGAGTTTTTATCAAATTTCGATGGAAAGATTCATGTTGCGATTTAGCGATTGGCAGAAGCAAGCCGTGCACGACGAGCGGCGACCGGAATGGCGAAAGTAATCAATGCGCCCAGCCCCCAGAATACGGCAAACGGCCCCAGCACAGCGCCCATCGCCCCGTAGGCGAGCGGTAACGAAACAGAAGACAAATTACCCAGGCTAGCGCGGATTGCAATGGCCTCAGCGCCGCGGCCTGATGGCGCACCGCTATGGAGTAGTGCCAGTACATTCGGCTGACCGCTACCGAGCGCGAGCCCGAGTGCGAAAGCCGCTGCCGCCATCGTCAGCGGCTGCTGTGCAAAGGGTAGTAGTACGTAGCATAGCGCGGCGGCGGCAAGTGTGATGCTCAAAATCCGCCACTCATGATGGCGGCGCAGGATGATGGGCATGGCAATACGCACGGTGAAGGTGGCAACCGAGAAGCTGGCCAGGATCAATCCGATCGTCGACGCAGAGAAACCGAGCTGCGTGCCACGCACCGGCACGATGAAAGTAAATAAGTCCCACGCTGCAGCGAGGGTGATGCCGACGAAGTACAGACCGCGCAGTTCGCGATGGCCAAGCAACTGCAACGCACTGCTACGAGCGCGCGGATGTGTGCTCTGATGGACAGGTAGATTTTTCAGGGTGGAGCTGGAGGCGATTGCAAAAGCAAGTAGCGTAAAGACACTGCATACTAAAAATGCGACGGCATGACCGGCATGGTCGATGGTGAAGCCGGCCATCATCGGGCCGATGAATGCCGATACCGAAAAACCTACCGCCAGTTGTGAGAAGCCAGCGGTCTTTTCTTCCCCTTCCAGCAGCGTACCGACCGCATACTGAGTCGCAATGAAAATCGCCATGAACCCGGTGCCGATCAATACGGCTGCGACATAAAGCCCGGCGACCGATTGCACAGCCGCAGCCACTAACACGCCCGCAGAGCCAATCAGAGCGCCGAAGCGCAGCGGCTGGTAGACACCGATACGATCGATGATTCGCCCCATACCCACTGCCAACAGCATGGGAAACACCGCGAACAGGGCGATTAATGTGCCGACCGTGAACTCGGAGGCGTGCAGCGACAGCGCATAGAGCGAGGTAGTCACGCGCGCCGCCGCCAGCGCGACATGGGCACAGACAGCGACGCCAATCAAGGCAAGCAGCGGGGAGGGGCGGGGCACTAGGGTCAACAGCAGATCAGTCAGGGTACGCAGGTGACAGTGTACGTCGAACCTGAATCCTGTCCGTTAGAATGCGGTGATGTCTGCTGCCTCTCCCCTGCCTAAGCTTCCGGACCATCCGGAAGATCCCAATCATCCCGACCATCCCAATCATCACGATAGCGAGGTGGATGCGGATCGTCGCTTTGCGGGCGTCGCGCGCCTGTACGGCGCGGCGGGTCTGGCGCGATTCCGTAATGCTCATGTATGCGTGATCGGGGTAGGCGGTGTTGGTTGCTGGGCCGTCGAGGCGTTGGCACGCAGTGCGATTGGTCGTATTACGATGATCGATCTGGATCATCTTGCTGAATCCAATGTTAATCGCCAAATCCATGCGCTAAGCGATACCTTGGGTAAGGCCAAGGTTCTGGCGCTGGCGGAGCGCATCGCGCAGATTAATCCACTGTGTCAAGTTGAGTGCATTGAAGAATTTATCAGTGCCGAGAATGTCGCGCAGTTGATTGTGCCTGGTCATTTTGATTTCGTGATTGATGCTATCGATGATGCGCGCGCTAAGACAGCGCTAATCGTGCATTGCCGTGAGCAGCGAATTCCGTTGGTAACGATAGGCAGTGCCGGTGGACAAATCGACCCGACTCGCATTGAAGTCTGCGATTTGTCGCGCACTGAGCAAGAACCCTTGCTCGCACGTGTGCGTAAGAATTTGCGTATTCGGCACGGCTTTCCGCGCGGTCGCAAACACAAATTCGGTATTGATGCGGTGTACTCGACCGAGCCACTGCGCTTCCCTGAACTATGCTTGCCCGATCAGGAAGGCGCCGAGTCTGGCGGGGATGAAAGTACAGGTCTCACCGGTCTTCATTGCGCGGGCTATGGGTCCGCAGTGGTAGTAACTGCCAGCTTCGGTTTCATCGCTGCGGCATATGTGCTGAATCAACTCGCCGGTTCCGCTCGGGCCGCCTAGTACCTCCAAGTACCGCCTAGTTCCGCTGCGCTTCCTCTTTACTCCCTAACTTCCGAACTCCCTAACTCATCCGACCCAACGCTGGGGCCCCTTAGCCCATCCGGCGGGATGGTATTCGCCTTGCTGAAAATCAAATTCTCGGGCGTTTGCGGCGAAAAAAGTTAGTAAACACTTACGCAAATGATAAGTTAAATCAAGGCTTGTGTTCATATACAACACTATTTGACACATTTGCACTATTTAATTTTTGACAATACCCGCCGACACTGCAGCCAATGACAAATAAGCAACACTTTGTCAGGCATCCGTCGGTGGATTTCCCATCAGTACGGATCGGCGCTTCGGCGTCACCGCACAGCCTTGAGCTGCCTCGGTGCCCGAGCATTTGCAGTTGATCTCGTTAATCAAGGAGTCGGTAAATGAACACATTGAAACAAAAGCTGCAGTCCTTCCTCGCGGATGAGCAGGGTGCGACTGCTGTCGAGTACGGCTTGATGATCGCACTGATTGCCGCAGCCATTCTCGTCACAGTCGGACTGTTGGGGACTGAACTCAACACCAAATTTACCAGCGTGAAGGACGCAGTCAAGAACGCCGGTACCACAGGCACGGGCCCTTGATCTAGAGGATTCTCAGGATGGGATGGCGGTTAATCAACCGCCATCCGCCAAGTGCCTTCACTAACTTTTTACGGGCCGACGATCATGAGTGAATTTTCCACGATTCCGCCAGTTCTATCTTTCACTAGTACAGCGGCAGTGCTGATCACCGCTTGGCTAGCCGCCGCCTCTGACTGGAAACACTGGCGCATACCGAACCAGTTACTCGCAGCGAGTATGGCTGCTGCCTTGATGTTCTCGATGTTCACACCCGACAGCCTTACGCTGCGCGATTGTTTACTTGGTGGTGTCA
>JBIKUP010000185.1:0-4156 GCA_044347535.1 Burkholderiaceae bacterium | reverse complement strand
GATGACATACAGCTCGCCACGCAGATTGGTCAGGTGGCGTGTCGCGCCCTCAATGGCCGACCAAAGAATTTGATTGTTTTTACGATTCTGCGGCACGATGTTGGCCAGCGAAAAGCTTTCGTGTTGCGCTTGCGCAGTCGGCATATCCGCTGCAGGTGCCATGTGGCCACGATCAAAACCCGAGCGCACATAGTCGGCTAATTCTGCACCTTGCCCCGGTGGTAGCGCGGGCTCGGCATGGAAGCTGTCGGCTCTGGGAATTTCACGCGCGGCTTTCAGGCTATCTCGGGTCAGATACTCTGCAGACCAAAGCGGTGTTTTGGAAACCCCGGAATGCAAGACTGCGAATGCCTCAAAACACAGCCCGACGGTATTAGTTTGCAGTGTCTTGCGCGTGATTTCCGGCGCAGACTTTTGGAAAAAGTGCCGATCGCAACTCGGCGGTTGAGCGTGCGCTGAGGCCAACAGGCCCAAGAGGAAGAATGCCGCGAGTAATTTTTTCATTGCAGGTTCGATCAGCGAAGGGTGCGGATTCGAAATGCAAGAACATCCGAAGTTCCGGGCGTATATAGGCCAACTGAAACTTGATTTTACTCTAAGGAAACTGCGATTTTTTTTGCGCCTGACGGGTCAAACGGAGATGCGAGTCAGCACGCCTCATCCAACCTCTCAAAGCTTTGCGGATCGCGCCGATGCCGGGACGCAACTTGCCGAGTTACTGGCACAGCAGCCGGTTAAGCCAGGTACGGTGGTGCTCGCGCTGCCGCGCGGTGGCCTTCCAATCGGTGTGGCGATCGCGCAGCGCTTTGGTTTGCCGCTTGAACCGCTGCTGGTCAGAAAGCTCGGCGTGCCGCATTTTCCCGAGTTCGCCATGGGCGCTATGGCGACCGGCGGTATCTGCTTGGTCGATGACGTAGTCGTGAAAGAACTCAATTTATCCGACCAGGCGGTACAGCAGGTGATCGAGTCCGAGCAGCGGATACTGGCCGAGCGCGAACAGCGCTATGGTGCAAGTGTTCCCTTATCAAACTTGCGAGGCCGCGAGGTCATCGTATGTGACGATGGCATGGCCACCGGCCGCACCATGCAGGCGGCTATCGCTGCCTTGCGCGCGGCCAAGGTCGCGGCGATCACCGTCGCGGTACCGGTCATGTCGCAGGAGGCATTGGCGCGCGTCGCGCCATTGGTGAAGCAGGTCGAGAGTTTGCTTTGTCCAGCGTCATTTGATGCGGTCGGCCAGTGGTACCGCAACTTCCCGCAACTTGGCGATGACGAAATGATCAGCTTGTTGTCGCAGGTTCAGCGCCTGTCGGCTTCGGTATCGACCACCGGCAAGGTATCGACTTCATCTTCCTGAAAGGAGAGCATCGTGGAATATCGGACCCAGAGTATGGATACGACATGGATGAAATGGCTAGGCGGCGTCGCGCTCGGTGCGCTGGCGATGTACATCTCGGATCCCTCGGTCGGGCGACAACGACGAGCGATGCTGAAAGACAAGGTGACGCATTACCGGTCACGCACACAAAAACTTTTCAGCAGCCGAGTTCGCGATGTACGTAACCGAATATCGGGATTACAAGCAGAGGCCAGCAAATTTCTGGCGACACGCAAGGCTGAGCTTGGCAATCCTCAGGTGACCGAAGGCAGCATCGACCTATCGACCAATCCCGAACTACCCCCGGCACCGAAGGCGGCGGGATGGGTCGCTGGTGCGGTGGCTGTCGGGGTGTTGACCTGGTTGGTCACATCACGCCGCTAGCAGACAGTACTCACTCAGGCGCCGATAATCCAGCCCTCGAGGGCGTCGTGCGGCGGCAGACCATAGTCTTGGTCGCGCCGTTGCCACGCCCAAGCCGCCATCAATCCGCACAGTACAGCGTCAAGCAGGTCACCGCTGCCGTCGTCGATGAGTTGGTGCTTGAAGCGACCGGCTTCGAGCCGAATCTGCTGCGGATAATCGCCACGTTCAAGCGCACGCAAGATGGCACGACGGCTTGCATGCCGCTCGGGTGTTTGCTTGGCCGGTGTGTCGCTCTTGTAAGACGCGCTCGTAATGCCGCGTGCAACCAATCCGGGGTAGGCCTCGAGCGCAATGCGCGAGCGATCTCCTGAATGCATGAACGGAATATGGACGCCTGCATCCAGCAGCAGCGGCGTGCCCGCATGCAGCATATAGGCTACGGGTGGGTTGACCCATTTCATGGGCGACGATGATCGCGCTGGAAGATCGCAGCCACGGTGAATGAATTTAGAGCCGGCCGGTCGTGCATCGCAGACCGCTTTGAACTGGCTTCGTAGCGCTGCACGGTCGAGCTGTCGTACATGCTGAATAAGTGCCGACCAGTCACTCGGCCACTCAAGTAGCTCGATTAGCTCGCGCGGGAATGAGAAAGGAAAATCGAATCCGCCGAGCCAGGGTCCCGGTTGCCGCAACCATTCGACAAAGCTGGAAAAATCATGCAGCGTGGTCAGCGCTTCAAGGACGAAGCTGTCGCCCTGCAGATGGCCCGATGCAATCGTGATGCCTTTTCTCGGGCGCGGCGCCGAGGTGAAGTCGACGCCGTGGAGGAGTACCGATGACTGCTCAGCCGCCATCCGGCAGCACAACGTTCACATCGAGCACCTCGAGGTTGCCTTTTTTGTCGAGCGAGATCTTGATGTCTTCCGGATTGACTCGGACATATTTAGAGATGACCTCGATCAATTCACGGTGCAGCGCAGGCATAAAGTCTGGCCCATTGAGGATGTGCCGCTCACGGGCGATGATGATTTGAAGACGTTCTTTGGCAGCACCCGCGGACGCTTTCTTGTTGTTGAACAAGAACGAAAGAATATCCATCTCACTTGCCTCCGAAGATACGGGAAAGCAAACCGGGCTTCTCGTATTCAGCGAAGCGCAGCGGGCGATCCTCGCCCAGGAAGCGAGCGACCAGATCTTTGTAAGCGTCGGCGACGTCGCTTTCGGCAAGGTGTACCACAGGCGTACCTTGGTTCGAGGCGTGCAGCACGGACTCGGACTCGGGAATGATACCGAGCAATGGAATGCGCAATATCTCCTGCACATCCTCATACGACAGCATCTCGCCAGCCTCGACCCGCTTGGGCGAATAGCGAGTGATCAGCAAATGCTCCTTCACTGGCTCGACGCCAGTTTGAGCGCGGCGCGACTTCGCTTGGATGATGCCCAAAATACGGTCAGAGTCACGCACTGACGAAACCTCGGGGTTGGTGACGATGATCGCCTCATCAGCGAAGGTGAGTGCCATGACGGCACCGCGTTCGATACCAGCTGGCGAATCACAGACGATGTACTCGAAGCCCGAGTTCTTCATCTCTTCCAGAATGCGCTCGACACCCTCCTCGGAGAGCGCATCCTTATCACGTGTTTGCGAAGCGGGGAGCACGAACAGATTGTCACAGTGCTTATCTTTAATCAGCGCCTGTGTCAGCGTTGCTTCACGGTTGATGACATTGATCATGTCATACACCACGCGACGCTCACAACCCATGATCAGATCGAGGTTGCGCAAGCCAACGTCAAAATCAATTACGGCGGTTTTTTTGCCGCGTAGTGCCAGTCCAGAAGCAAAGCTGGCGCTGGAGGTGGTTTTTCCCACGCCGCCTTTACCAGAGGTAACGACAATAATTTTTGTCACGAAAAACTCCTTGTCTGAGTTTGTCAGTTAAAGGGGTTAAAAAACTATTTCAGCGCCATGAGACGAAGCTCGAGTCGCTCATCTTGCAGTAATACCTGTACGGCTTGCCCTTTGAGTTCCTTCGGCCAGCCATCCTCAAAAGTCCGGTAAACACCGCCGATGGAAACCAACTCGGCTTCCATGCTGGTGGCGATAATGCGTGCTTCGGACGAGCCAGCAGCGCCGGCAAGCGCACGGCCACGCAGCGGCGCATAGACATGAATACTTCCATCGGCGATCACCTCGGCACCCGGATTAACCGTTGCCATTACCACTAGATCGCCTCCACGCGCATATACCCGCTGACCACTGCGCACCGGCGTATCGATCACCTTGGTGACAACCGACGGAGTTGCTGCTGCAGTTTCGGCGACTTGAGCCGGTACCGGCTTAGGCGCTGGGGTTGGCGCTGGGGTCACTGCTGCACTCAGCTCAGCCTGCGGCGGCGAGGGCGGTGG
>JBIKUP010000184.1:0-4175 GCA_044347535.1 Burkholderiaceae bacterium | reverse complement strand
AAGGGAATCGGAATCTCACCGAGCTGACTCATGCAGCCGCGAATCTCGGTACCGTAATGCTGCTTCAGCCATTTTTTGGCGACCGCTGCCGCACCTACGACCGGAGCGGTCAGGCGCGCAGATGAACGACCACCACCGCGCGGATCGCGGATGCCGTACTTGTGGAAATAGGTGAAATCGGCATGACCCGGTCGGAAACGATCAACGATGTTGCCGTAATCTTGGCTGCGCTGATCCTGGTTACGAATCAATAACGCAATTGGTGTGCCGGTGGTGAGCCCTTCGTACACGCCCGACAAAATCTCCACCGCATCGGGCTCGTTTCGTTGCGTGACATGACGCGAAGTGCCGGGCCGACGACGATCAAGGTCGGGCTGTATATCGGATTCGTCGAGTGGCATGCCGGGCGGGCAGCCGTCGATCACGCAGCCGATGGCCGGGCCGTGAGATTCGCCGAAAGTTGTGACAGTAAACAGCGTGCCGAAAGTATTGCCGGACATGGATGCGCGCGCCGCAGTTGAAATAAAGGCGTCATTCTACCAGCCGCTGTCTGCCGAAACGCTCGCTGAGCCAGCGACGCGCCTCCCGCAGATACTCTGGCTGAACCACGCACAGCAAAATCAGCAGCGCGAAGTTAGCCAAGGCGGTAAACAGAAAAATACCGGGCACGGATAGCCCAATCGACAACAACACCATGGCAATCAATGCCGCCACCACCATGAACAGCGCGTTCAGAATATTCATGCCGCCGATGGTGCGCGACAAATGGCTGGGCTCAGAGCGCGTCTGTATCAGCGCGAACAGGGGCACGACATAGATGCCACCGAAGGCGCCCAGTAAAAAACAATCCAGCAGGATTCGAGGCTGCTCACCAACTAGCAAAGAAGCTGCTGTGACTTGCGCCGGCATCGTCGCCGTGCTGGCAAAGTACAAATCAATGCCGAATAGGCTTAGCCCGAGTGCACCAATCGGCACCAGCCCAAGATGCAGTCGTCCACCCGATAAGCGCTCGCACATCAACGAGCCCGCACCGATTCCTATCGAAAACGCGGTCAGCAGTACCGCAAATACCTCCGGCGCACCGTGCAAAATATCGCGTGCATACACTGGAAACTGCGCCAGAATCATCGCGCCAAAAAACCAGAACCAGGAATTGGCAAGCATGGCAATGAACACTTCCCGATTCGCCGCGGAAAAACGCAGGTTGCGTGCGCTTTCGGCGAAAACATTGCGACTGATGGCCAGATCAGGCGCTGCCGGCGGAGAGGACGGCACCATCAGGGTAAGTAGCAAGCCAAGCACTGCAACGGCAATCGTTGCGACCACAATCACTGTCACGCCTGTCGCACCCAGCGCCATCGCAGCAGCACCCAGTAGCTGCCCAGTGAGGATGCCAACAAAGGTACCCATTTGCACCATGCCGTTGCCACCGATGAGCTCCGGCTTGGATAGATGCTGCGGAAGGTAGGAGTGCTTGACCGGGCCAAAGATCGTGGAATGCAAGCCCATGCCAACTACCGCTGCGACTAATAACCATAAATTGTGCATCGCCCAGCCGAACGCAGCGATCACCATGATGACGATCTCCATCAGCTTCACTGCGCGCATCAAAAATGCTTTGTCGGTCTTGTCGGCAATTTGACCCGCCGTGGCCGAGGCCAGCACAAACGGCAAAATAAACAGGCCGGCGATCAGGTTATTAAGTAAACCAACATTCAGATCGGTCCAGGAGGCAGCGTCAAAGGTAATCGCAGTGACCAGCGCGGTCTTGAACAGATTGTCATTGAAAGCGCCAAGAAATTGCGCGCCAAAGAAAGGCGCGAAACGACGTTGGGTCAGTAATGCGAATTGAGAGGATGGTGTTGCGGGCTGGGTCACTCCTCAGTCTCCGCCGGCCATTGTCGGATATAGGCTTTCAGCATCTTGTTCTCGAAAGATTGCGCGTCAAGCACGGCCTTGGCGATATCGTAAAACGACATCACGCCTAGCAGTACACCACTGGCATCAACCACCGGTACATAGCGCGAGTGACGCTCCAGCATTCGACGCCGGATGTCGTTGAGATCGGTATCAGGTGAGATCACATCGATATCCGTCGCCATATGCGCGCCGACCGTACCCTCATGCAGCGCACCACTATCAACGTCAATCGCGTTCATGACCTCGCGAAAACTCAGCATGCCGCACACTCGGCCATCCTGCATCACGACCAGTGAGCCAATATCATTCGCCGTCATGGTACTGATTGCATCACGCAACGGCGTTTGCGGGGTGGCGGTGTAAAGAACATCGCCTTTGACTTTCAATATGTCTGAAACCTTCATGGCACCACCCCCACGTTCTGTTCAAAGCACGCTCCGGACCTGAGCAATGTAGCCGACTCATCTCGAAAAAGCCAGACCCGAGCGCCTATAATGTGTACTACTTTTCTCTTCTCTTGGAGACCGCCCGCATGAGCGATCCGCGCTACCCCGGCTTCGACACCCTTTCGCTACATGCTGGCAGTTCGCCAGACCCGACGACCGGTGCACGTGCGACGCCGATTTATCTGTCGACTTCGTTCGTGTTTCGTGATTCAGATCATGCCGCCTCGCTGTTCAATATGGAACGCTCGGGTCACGTGTATTCGCGTATCTCGAATCCAACCAATGCGGTGCTTGAAGAGCGCATCGCGGCGTTGGAAGGCGGCGTTGCCGGGCTGGCGGTTGCGAGTGGACAGGCCGCCCTGCATCTTGGCCTTGCCACCATTGCCGGGGCTAGCTCGCATGTGCTGGCTTCACGTGCGCTATACGGTGGCTCGCAAAACTTGCTTGGCTACACCATGCGGCGTTTCGGTATCGAGACCACCTTCATTGATCCGCGCGATTTGGATGCCTGGCGCAATAATATCCGCCCGAACACCAAGGTTTTATTTGCGGAGACACTCGGTAATCCCGGACTGGATGTACTCGATATTGATAGCGTCGCCGCAATCGCGCATGAAAATCATCTACCGCTGATGGTGGACTCCACCTTTACTACGCCCTACCTACTCAAACCACTCGATCACGGTGCTGATCTGGTATTCCATTCGGCCACCAAGTTTCTGTGTGGGCATGGCACTGCAGTCGGTGGCTTGCTGGTTGATGGTGGCAGCTTCGATTGGCAACGCGCATACGAAGCTACTGGCCGCTTTGCAGAATTATGCGAACCCTATGAGGGGTTTCATGGCATGGTCTTCTCGGAAGAGTCGACCGTGGCTGCATTTGCATTGCGTGCACGACGTGAGGGTCTGCGCGACTTCGGTGCGGTCATGAGCCCGCACAATGCGTTCACCATTTTGCAGGGCGTTGAGACACTCTCATTGCGAATGGAGAAGCATGTCGCTAACGCCCGCAAGGTAGTCGAGTTTTTGGTATCGCACCCAGCCATTGAATCGGTCGCCTATCCAGAGCTGCCCGATCATCCTGATCACGCGCTTGCCGCACGCTTGCTACCGCGCGGCTGTGGTGCCGTATTCTCTTTCTCGCTAAAAGGTGATCGTGCTGCGGGCCGGCGCTTTGTCGAGTCACTACAAGTGTTCTCGCATCTGGCGAATGTGGGTGATGCAAAGTCATTAGTAATTCATCCAGCTTCAACAACACATTTCCGGGTGCCGACCGAGCAACTGGCTGCCTCTGGCATTACCGAGGGCACGATGCGGCTCTCGGTTGGTCTGGAGGATGTTGATGATCTGATCGATGATCTGAAGCGCGGGCTGAAAGCTGCGCAGAAGGGGGCTTGAGATGGAGCTTACGGTCAACACTCAGCGCGCCTACGCCTACACGGGTGGCAAACCCTTCGATAGCGCACTACCGACAGCAGTGTTCATCCATGGCGCACAGAATGATCACTCCGTCTGGATTTTACAAACCCGTTACTTCGCGCATCACGGATTTTCAGTACTGGCGGTAGATCTGCCTGGGCATGGTCGCACTAGCGGTGACGCACTGACTTCGGTAGAAGCGATGGCAGATTGGTTGAATCAGGTACTCGATGCGGCAAACGTTAAGCAAGCGATCGTGATCGGCCACAGCATGGGCTCACTGATCGCACTGGAAGCCGCCGCGCGGCGTCCTGAGCGCGTGAAGGGAATAGCGATGGTGGGCACCGCCTATCCGATGCGCGTATCACCCGCGCTGCTTGAGACATCGCGC
>JBIKUP010000183.1:0-4215 GCA_044347535.1 Burkholderiaceae bacterium | reverse complement strand
CACAGCACAGTACCAAATGCTAGTCCGAGTAATGGACGGCACAAAGCCGCTGATAGCACTAATTTCATTCGGTATCTCCTCCAAAAAGCGCGACGTCGATGCCGTCGCAAAGACAGTGAATCGTCAATAAATGAATCTCTTGGATGCGCGATACCCGCTGATTAGGCACGCAGATATGAACATCAACATCGGTCAGGATACTAGTAAGCGCTCCGCCACCATTGCCCGTCAGCGCTACAACACGCATATCCCGCTCTTGCGCCGCTTCGACCGCCGCCACCACATTACCTGACTGACCCGAGGTCGAGATCGCCAGCAAAACATCGCCCGCTTGACCGAGCGCCTGCACCTGCTTTGCGAATATCTCGTGGTAGCCGTAATCGTTGCCTATTGCGGTCAGCACCGAGGTGTCGGTTGAAAGAGCAATCGCCGGCAAAGGTAAGCGCTCGCGCTCGAATCGACCGATCAGCTTTGCCGCGAAATGCTGACTATCTGCGGCCGAGCCACCGTTACCGCAAGCGAAGATACGGTTGCCATTCGAGAGCGCGGCAAACATGAGATCAACCGCCTCGGCAATTGGCTGGGCGAGCAAAGCTGCGGCCTGACTATTCAACTCGGCGCTTTCGTAAAACTGCTCGAGTACTCGTTGCTTACTCATGGACATGATTATAAAGCCGAGCTAGGACTAAGGCAGGGCCCGGTTTGCATGAAATAGGGAGATTAAGCGCTGAAAATATGACGTAGCCAAGTCAGCACTTCACCGTCAAGGCAGACAGCGTCAAACCGACATGCGGGGACGCTCGAATAACGCTGTAGAAAAAATTGTGCGCATTGCCAAAGGCGGGCCTGCTTCACCGCCGTAATGCTGGCGGCTGCACCACCAAATTGTCGGCTGCGGCGTTGTCTGACCTCAACAAAGACCAGCGCGTCGGCATCACGCATGATGAGATCAATCTCGCCGCGACGACTCCGAAAGTTTCGTTTAATCAATACTAGCCCCTGCGACTGCAGATAGGCCAGCGCACGATCTTCGGCAAGTCGGCCTGACTCGGTGGTGCAGTGCTTCATTGATGCGCCAGTGTGTTTTGTACAATATGGTACGTAGTCGCTTCCGGATCGGTTGCGTCGCGAATTCTTAATGGTCCACTATGGCATCTCAACTCTCGCCACACCTGATCGTGCTGATCGAATCGCTTTCCGAGGAAGTCACGCTGCAACGTTTTCCGACGGGCGCATTGTATGTGGTTGCTACACCAATTGGTAACTTAGGTGATATCAGTATTCGGGCCTTAAGCGTGCTCGAGTTGGTCGATGCAGTCGCCTGTGAAGATACCCGCACTACCGGACAGCTGATGAAGCGCTATGGCTTGTCCAAGCCAATGATCGCAACGCATCAGCATAACGAAGCAGAAGCGGCTCAGAAAATTATCGAGCGACTACAACGTGGTGAGCGTGTCGCTATCGTGTCAGATGCAGGCACGCCGGCGATTTCTGATCCAGGTACCCGCGTGGTTGATGCTGTCATGAACGAAGGTCTCTGCGTCGTACCGATCGCAGGACCCTCGGCAGTCTCTACTGCAATATCTGCCAGCGGCTTGGCCGGTGAGGGCTTTCATTTTTTCGGCTTTTTACCATCCAAAGGCTCGCAACGCGATTCGGCTTTGCAAGCGCTAATCAACTCGCCGGCTGTCTTGGTGTTTTATGAAGCACCGCATCGGGTGCTAGATACCGTCAACACGATGCGGCAAGTGTTTGGCGAGCAGCGACGTATCGTTATTGCGCGTGAACTCTCGAAGCTATTCGAGCAAATTCATCGCTGCGCCTTGTCCGATGCGGCTACGTGGTTGGCCGCAGAACCCAACCGGCAGCGCGGCGAGTTTGTGCTACTGATCGAGGGTGCGAAACGAAGCGATGGCGAATCCGACAGCATGCTAGAAGCGCGCCGTCTGTTGACGATATTGCTGCAAGAATGTTCTGTCAGCCAAGCTGCTGCACTTGCTGCCAAGATTACCGGCGTCAAAAAAAATGCGCTTTACACCATGGCACTGGACATCACGAATCAGCAATCTTGATCACATGCAGGCAGATCTATTGGTAGTGATATAGACAATAATAGTGGCAGGGATATAGGCCGAAGCGCAGCCCACACCACGAGTAATTTTTGGTGTTAACGCTGCACGAGGGTCGCCTGGATTTGATTGGCGCTTTGTAGCTGACGTGCTGCTTCGGCTGCCTGTCCTCGGTTGGAAAAGGGACCGCTATGCACTCGGTACCAGCCGCCACTTTGAACAATGACGGGTTGCGGTAAATGGGTCGGCCACGCTGTAAGCACCCGGTCCAGCATGGTGCGTGCATTCATCTCATCTCCATAAGCACCGAGTTGCAGATAGAACGCGAGCTCGATCGATTTAGTGGCGGAGTCGGACGGCACAGACTGCGGCAATACCGATGCGATCGGATCATCACTCGGTTTTTTGGCTAACTCGGCACCGGATGTCACGCGCTTAGCGGCCTGTAGTCGCGCAATCTCGTCGGGCAGTAAACGCTCCACCTCGAGTTCAGCGCTACCCCCGCGGATAATGTCGAGCTTCAGCGCTGCGGTGTAAGAGAGATCGATAATGCGCGATGCAAGGAAAGGTCCGCGATCATTGATACGAACGATCACTTGCTTGTTATTGCGTAGATTGGTGACACGGACATACGAAGGAATTGGCAGTATCGGATGCGCGGCGGTCATCGCGAACATGTCGTAAATCTCACCTGATGCGGTTTTGCGGCCGTGGTATTTCCTGCCATACCAGCTACCAGCGCCCCGCTGCACAAAAGGTCGCGCATCGGTAATCGGCACGAAGGTTTGATCCAACACGGTGTATGGCTTGCTCGGCCCGCGCAGATAGGGTTCAATTTTTGGTTCAGCGTCAGGTGTGTCGAGCAAACCGGGTGGTACTTGCTCGGGTGGTCCATCATCCTGATAGTAGGCACCCGGTCGTTTTGGTAGCTGTGCCGAAGGCGCGCTCGCTACCAAAGGCTTGGGCAGCTCGCGGATAACCGGGTCTTCGCGCGTGGGCACGGCAATCGTGCTGCACGCTGAAAGTACCGCTGCTAGCGTCAACAATCCAACACGGCTTATCAACGATTGCAGCACGGTCGGGCACACTCAGGTCTGCACAAGCTTGCGGTGCCGCTGTATGCTCATCAGGGTGCCAACAGCTAATGACAATGTGACGAAAGCTGTACCACCGTAGCTCATAAAGGGTAGTGGTACGCCAACGACCGGCAGAATACCGCTGACCATCCCCATATTAACGAAGGCATAAACGAAGATCGACAGTGTGATCGCGCCCGCCAACAGACGTGAGAATAGCGTTGGCGCATTGGCAGCAATCAATAGCCCTCGTCCAATCAACATCAGGTAAAGCACTAGCAGCACGGCATTACCAAGTAAGCCAAACTCTTCCGAAAACACGGCGAAGATGAAATCGGTAGTGCGCTCAGGGATGAACTCAAGGTGAGCTTGAGAACCATTCAACCACCCCTTGCCGATCAAGCCGCCAGAGCCGATCGCAATCGTCGATTGAATGATGTGGAAGCCTTTGCCGAGCGGGTCAGAGGTGGGGTCGATCAAGGTCATGACGCGCCCACGTTGATAGTCGTGCAGCATCGACCACACCAGCGGTAGGCTGGCTAGTCCGGAAATCATCATACCGATGATGAAACGCCAGGACAATCCTGCCAAGAAGATGACAAAAAATCCTGAGGACAGCACGAGCATCGCCGTGCCCAAATCGGGCTGACGCAGGATTAATGCAACCGGCGCCAATACCAGCAATGCGGCCACAAGGAAGTCGCGCCACCGGATCATGCCCTCACGCCGCTGGAAGTACCAAGCCAGCATCAGCGGCAGAGCGAGCTTCATGATCTCCGACGGCTGAATTATCACGCCAACATTTAGCCAACGACGGGCGCCGTTTTTCACCAGACCGAACATGGCAACTGCCACTAACAAGCCGAGGCCTGCTAGATAAATTGGCAGTGCAAAACGCATCAGCTTTTGTGGTGGTATCACGGCAGCAATCCACATCACCATGATACCCACAGCGATATTGCGCACATGTCCCTCAAAGCGGCCAGGATAGTCCATAGCGGCTGAGGCGACCGCCAGACAACCCAGCATCATGTTCAAGCCGACGATAATCGCAAGCGAGCGATCAAAAA